>JAIOZM010000037.1 GCA_021740585.1 Bacteroidales bacterium | reverse complement strand
ATCGCAACCTCCGACCCTGCAACTATAAACTCTGCCGATATAAACATAGAATGAATCTGCCTTATCACCTACAGATTGATATTTGTAGTATTTCCCGGAATTATCCGTCCGCTCATTTGTATTTGTTTTATGAATGATCTCATACATTCTGAAATCAGACAAATTGTAAGCTTTCTTAATGACTTTAGATAATAGATTAGGATTGAAATCAACCGGCTCACTGCCATTTGCTATGGCCACCAGATAAGAAAATATGATTAAAATTACAGTCCGCATTTCAAATGTCTGTTTGTTCTTCTTATTAATATTCACTCCTCAATACTCACTATTCATCACTTCCCTCTCAATCTATTTCTAAAAAATGAACCCAAGTCCAAGGCTAAATATCTTTGTATACTCCTCGTCTGACTTTGTTTTTAAGAATTGGAAGTCGCCTTTCAAAACCACATTTTTTTCAAGTTTGTAGCTAAGTCCTGTGGTAATAATTGTATTATTATAATCGTTGTTTCTGCTAACATTTTCTGCCACAGAATGATGCATATCATAGTTTTCATATCTGAGGAATGGATATAGTTCCTCTCCGGATTCTTCAAATAAACCGAAAATATTATAGGCTGCTTCAATATAATATCCCGTAATGCTACTTCCAAGATTATTTGCAACGCCACTCGAATTGGCTGTAAACTCATTGTAAGCCTTGGTATTTGAAATGGATGTATAATAGTATTGTCCCCTGAATTGCCATCCCTTAATACTATAACGTGCATCAAGGCCCAGCATATTTACCCCCACAACACTCGAGTCGGCCTTGGTTGTCATTGTATTATCATTTTTGTTTAAGCCATCGTATAATGAACTTTGGGTTTTTCCAAAATAGCTTGAAATCCCCAGGTTCAATCCACGTAACCCGAAATATTCAATCTTGCCAGTATAATTTGGTGTGCTCATGGTCGACTCAATTCCTTTTTGCCGGCCCTTCCTGAAACCGTTCGATCCGCTTAGAAGAGGACTTCCGTCAAAAGATTGGAAACCGTTAACTACATAAACCTGATACTTAAGCGAGGCAGGAAGTATGGTTCCTGAAAATCCTAGTCCTATTTCCCTCCATGTGGTTGGACTTACATATTTATCCAGATCAGGCCTTTCCACTCCAAAAAATGCAGTAGGCTCGTGGTATTCGTTAATTATACCCATGGGTATAAGCAATAAACCCGCTCTGAAATTCATGTATTTGTTGAGTTTGTGCTGAATAAAAGCTTGTTCAATATATACTTCCACCACATGTTCAAACTCCAGCTCAGAAATCAATTGGGTCTTCTCTGAAAACTGATAGCCAAATAAGAGTACCAAACGGTGAACATCCAGATCAGCGTTGTGCACGATATCTGGCGAAAGCTCCTGATTAAAATGAATTTCTCCGTACCCTCCAATTTTTAGTTTTCCTTCGGTCTCCAGCAGTTTTTCTGCACTATTCAGAAGGTCCTGAGCTGTTATATTTCCAACAAATAGTGTTAAAAGACTGTATAGTATTGCTTTTTTCATTTTTAAGAAAGATTAATTTTTAGTACTGCAAAAAAAGACTTATTTAAGCATATGGGACTACCTATTTTTAGGGATTTCTAATTAATAAACTGTTAAAAAAAACCTGAGTAAAGCCTTGAATCAGCTTATGTCTTTTATAATTATAATTTGCCAGTATTTTGTTCTTAAATTAGTCGGAGGATAAAAATTAGCCAGTTTTACTTTTTTATTAAACTGAATTAATGATTTGAATAAGAAGTATTATCTTCAATGATTTAATTGTTTGAACTTTTTTTTGACCAATTTTATGGAATCTCAAGTCTTAATGCATCTTATCAGAAAACAATTTATATGAAAACAATTAGCATTTTAATCCTAAGTCTTATTTTCAGCAACTTGTACCCCCAGGAATTTACTGAAAAAGAAATTAAATCCGAAGTTAATGAGGTTACCGTGTTTATCGAGGGAGCACAGATAACCAGAAAAAAGAAGGTTGAATTGGCTCAGGGAAAAACAATTTTAAAGTTTGTAAACCTTTCCCCATTCATCGATTCAAAGAGTGTTCAGGTGAAGGCTGAAGGTGAGGTCACCGTTTTATCTGTAAATAATCAACTGAATTATATCGATAAAATGCAAAAATCTGAGGAGCTTCAGGGACTTGAAAAAGAATTAAAAAGCCTTGACGATAAAATCAGGACTGAAGCCACCTATCAGTCAATTCTCAGGGAAGAATTATTATTTCTTCAGGAAAACCGGGTCATAGGAGGTAAAAATGAACAGGTAAATGTTTTAAATCTTCAGCAGGCGTCCGATTTCTATAGCAGCAAACTAACTGCCTTAAAAATGAAAGAAATAGAAAGAAACAAGACCATAGAAGAATTGAATATTCAAAAGAGTAATATTCAAAAACAGATGAATACCATAACCAGTAAAAAAGAATTTCCCACGGGAGAAATCATGGTGAAAGTTGACGCAAAAAAGGCCGGTAGTTTTAGCTTTGAGATTTCATATATTGTTGGGAATGCGGGATGGTTTCCTTCTTACGATATAAGAGCTAAGAATATAAATGAGGACATTCAGCTGATTTACAAGGCAAATGTTAAACAGGACACTAAGGAGGACTGGAATAATGTTCATTTGAAGTTTTCTTCCTCCGATCCAAAGGTTTCAGGTGTGGCACCAGAGCTAAAAACCTATTATCTGAATTATAACAGCATGCCTCCCAGCTATAAACTTAGTTCGAATATGGTAAGTGGAAGAGTTACTGACAGCAATTGGGAGGCTTTACCGGGCGCCACTGTTATGGTTGAAGGATCACGCATAGGAACCGTGACAGATATGGCGGGGAATTATTCCATAACCATACCTAATAATGCAGCTTATCTCAGCTATTCATTTATTGGATATGAACCACAAACATTGCCTATAACCGGGAGCATAATGAATGTAAATCTTAATGAAAGCCTGATGCAACTCGATGAAGTTGTGGTGATGGGTTATGATACTCAAAAAAGCTCCTCAGTTTCAGAGGCTTTACAAGGAAGAATGGCGGGTTTAGCAAAAAATAAGTCTGATATTATGATCAGAGGAAGCAACAGTATTCCTTTGTCCACAGCTCAGATTGAAAATAAGATGAGCGTGGAATTCGAAATAAAAACAGCTTACACCATTAAATCTGATAACAAGAGTTATTCGGTAGATATGGATGTGTACGAATTACCAGCCATATTTCAATACTACTGCGTGCCTAAAGTGGATAAAGATGCTTTCTTAATTGCAAATATTATTGATTGGGAGCAATACAATCTTCTTGAGGGTGAGGCAAATATATTCTTTGAAGAAAGCTATGTGGGCAAAACTTTGTTGGATGTCAGGTATGCTTCCGATACTCTTGAGCTCTCATTGGGCAGGGATAAAAAGGTGTCTGTAAGCAGAGAAAAACTCAAGGATTACACAACAAAACAATTTATCGGTTCGAAAAAGGAAGAAACGAGGGCATGGCAAACTATTATCAAAAATAATAAGAGCGAGCAGATCAGTATGATAGTATTGGATCAGGTCCCTGTTTCAACTTTAGAAGAAATTGAAGTTAACGTACAAACCACCAGCGGAGGGAAACAGAATATGGAAACCGGGGAAATTAAATGGGAATTTATGCTGAATCCCGGGGCTAAAAAAGAAATTGACCTGAGATATGCCGTTAAGTATCCGAAGAATAGAAATTTGATTATTGAATAGTAGATTTAACAAAAATATGGAGGCTTTGAATGAAGGAATGTTATTCAAAGCCTCTTTTTTTTGAAAATGACAGGTCAATGACTTGTGTTTGATGTACCAAACTATAGAGTTTGCATTGTAGATTTATTTGGTAATTTTGAGTAATATAACTACTAGCAATTTCAGACATAAAAACAATGAGATGTTTATCTTTGGAAGAAGTGGGTATATTGATCCAGCGTTAATCTCATGGCTTTAGTATAACATTATTAGAAATGGAAAAAACACAAATATATTTATCCGGGATTATTTTTTTATCATTATTAATATCATGCAAACCAATACCCCAAACAAAAAATATACTATTTATCCTTGCAGATGACTACGGATATAACGATATGAGTTTCAGAAATAATAGTTTTTATGAAACACCAAATATCGACGGTCTTGCAAATGAGAGTATGGTATTTAATGATGGCTATGCAGCTTGCCAGGTTTGCAGTCCTTCACGTGCAAGTATTTTTACCGGAAAATCCCCCGCCAGACATGGAATAACAGACTGGATAGGTGCTCCATCAGGGGAAGAGTGGCGAAAAAACAACAGACACAACAAGCTTTTACCTGCCAATTATATTCATAATTTACCTCACGAATATATAACTCTTCCAGAAGCTCTTAAGCAGGCAGGCTACAAAACAATGTTTGCCGGCAAATGGCATCTTGGTTCAAAAGGCTCTTGGCCGGAAGATCACGGATTTGACATCAATGTGGGTGGTTGGGATGCCGGAAGTCCAAGAGGTGGATATTTTGCCCCCTTCAACAATCCCAATCTTAAAAACCATGAAGACGGCGAAAATTTAAGTATGCGCTTAGCCAATGAAACGGTGAAGTTTATCAAGGAAAATAAGGACGCTAAATTCTTTGCCTTTCTGTCGTTTTATGCGGTTCATGGACCTATAGAAACCACGCAGGCAAAATGGGAAAAGTACCGTCAAAAAGCGGAGCGTAACGGAATAAAGGATAGTGCATTTATAATGGGACATTTTCTGCCAATAAGACAAACTCAGGATAATCCTGTTTATGCCGGATTAGTAGAGAGTATGGACGATGCAGTAGGAACAGTCCTGAATGCATTAAAGGAATTGGGTCTGGATAAAAATACCATTGTCATTTTTACATCCGACAATGGAGGCGTTGCTTCAGGCGATGCCTTTGCTACTTCAAATCTGCCGCTCAGAGCCGGTAAAGGTTATCAATATGAAGGTGGAATCAGAGAACCCTATTTTATAAAAGTTCCGTGGTTAAAAATTGAAAATAAACAATGCAATACAGCAGTGTCCGGAACAGATTTTTACCCAACTATTTTGGATTTGTTAGGAATGGAATTAAAACCAGAAGAACACACCGACGGAGTATCTCTTCTCCCACTTTTAAAAGGTGAAAAAATAAAAGATCGTTCTCTTATATGGCATTACCCACATTATGGAAATCAAGGAGGAGAGCCTTCTTCGATTATACGCCGTGGTGATTGGAAACTTATTCATTATTATGAAGACAATAGAAATGAACTCTATAATTTGAGGAATGATTTAGAAGAAGCTAATGATTTATCAAAAGATCATTTAGATCTCGTAATAGAGTTAAATTCAATTCTTTTTGATTATTTGGAGGAAGTTGGAGCTAAATATCCCATTAAAGATCCCATATATAATTCAGTATTGGAAGAAGAGTATCTAAAGCAAATTTCTACCGTGAAAATTCAAAATCTGGAAAATCAACGATTGAAATTTTTATCTCCAGACTTCGATCCTGAGAATAATTGGTGGGGAAGCAATACGACTAAAGATTAAAAGTCAAGAAAACTAGCATAATATAAATACAATTACCGGATTAGTAGTAAATTTATGATGTCTAAATCTAATGGGATTTGTCCGCAATAAGTTCAATTGAATAGGAGAGGTCAGGACATGACATGACATGACATGACAGTATTCCTTTAAGGTTACTATATTCTTATAATATTGATTATTACCAATATTTTAAAGGCAGTTATAGACCTGAAGGTACTTACGTTATTTTTCGCGTTGTAAATGGTAATAATAAAGTAGTTTTGATTAATGAGTGGTTAAAGAATAAGTAAAATCAAATTCTCCTATAAGATAGTGAACAGCGAAATCCTGATATACAAAGACCCTGACGGCAACATCAAAATAGATGTACGCTTAGAGAATGAAACCGTATGGCTCACGCAGGCGCAAATGGGGCAACTGTTTGGCAAGGACAAAAGGACAATTAGTGAGCATATCCGGAATGTTTTTAAAGAAGGTGAAATGGACGAAAATATGGTTGTCCGGAATTTCCGGACAACCACTCAACATGGTGCTATTCCGGGAAAAACACAAGAACATGTAGTAAAAGGCTATAACCTGGATGTGATTATCTCAGTCGGTTACCGGGTTAAATCGGTTCAGGGTAAGCAATTTCGTATTTGGGCAACACAACGTTTAAAAGAATACATTATAAAAGGCTTTACGCTGAATGATGACCGCTTTAAGTCGGGCAGCTCAATGAACTATTTCAACGAACTGCAAAACCGTATTAGGGAAATACGACTATCGGAGAAATTCTTTTACCAAAAAATCAAAGACATTTATGCCACCAGTATAGATTATGATCCGAAAAACGAAAAAACCATTGAGTTTTTCAAAATCGTGCAAAACAAACTGCTTTGGGCAATCAGTGAGCAAACTGCAGCCGAACTGGTATACAGGCGAGTGGATGCCGGTTTACCCTTAATGGGAATGCTTTCTTATGACAAAAAGCCATTGAAAAAGAAGCCAGTCTTAAAGAATTGGAAGCAGATATTAAAAAATTGAAGAAATCAAAAAATTAAAGTTTATGAGCCAAGGCATGGAATAAAGAAAAATAAAAAAAACGGGGCACAAAGTTATTTCAAGAATAAATGAATTATAAAGAAATCATTGAAGAAGTTTATCAGAAGATAAAGTCTGGTGATAATAAAGGAAAACTGGCCACTTATATTCCAGAATTGGCCAAGGTAAATCCCAATACCTTTGCCGTTCATTTAACAACAATCGATAAACAGGAATACGGAATCGGAGAATACGAACACAAGTTCTCTATTCAGAGTATTGCAAAAGTACTTAGTCTAAGTTTAGCATTTAAAATTATCGGAGAAAAGCTTTGGGAACGACTTGGGGTTGAACCTTCCGGCTCGTCTTTCGACTCGCTCGCTGTTCTGGAATTGAATAATGGAATACCCAGAAATCCATTAGTTAATGCCGGGGCTATGGTGATATGCGATGTCCTTATCACACATTTAACAAATCCTAAAGAAGAATTTTTGGAATTTATCAGAGACATTTCCGGTATTCACGACTTAAATTATTCTGCTGTAATTGCAAATTCTGAGAAATCTGCAGGATACAGGAATATAGCTCTTTGCAATTTTATTAAATCCTATGGTAATATATTAAATAGTCCGGAAGAGGTTCTCGATTTTTATTTCTCCATTTGCTCTCTGGAAATGAGTTGCAGGGAACTCTCGAAAACCTTTCTTTATTTAGCAAATGATGACTTCAGAACTGCTTCCAACAAGAAAGTTTTAACTATGAGTCAGGCAAAGCGAATTAATGCTATTATGCAGACCTGCGGATTTTATAATGAATCGGGAGAATTTGCTTTTAAAGTCGGACTTCCAGGTAAAAGTGGAGTAGGTGGTGGTATAATGGCTGTTCATCCCAACAATTATTGCATTGCGGTCTGGAGTCCGAAATTAAACGAAAAAGGAAATTCCTACCGGGGGATGAAATTTCTGGAGCTTTTTACTACGAAAACAGAATCTTCTATTTTTTGATATTTCGTATTCAGGTATCTTTCCTCATTTGTTTGGGTGAGAGTCATAAACCCACTATGAAGGAACTCCTTGCCGGTTTATCCTTCCATGGAATAGCTATTCCTTTATTGACTTTATCCTGAGGATTTTGTAAATTGCTTTTTTAATTCTTTGAACTTTCAGGTGCCTATTCAGAACTAACTTTTTATACTTAAAATCATGAAAAGATATAGCTGTATAACACTTCTCTCAATCCTTAGCCTAATTACTTTCTCACAATCAGGATGGCATTGGCAAAACCCATTGCCCCAAGGGAATCCATTAAATAGTATACACTTTTGTGCACACTCCGGCTGGGCAGTAGGTGAAAATGGAACCGCATTGCATATGAAGGATTATGGAGAAGTATGCGATATTAAACCTCTGTTCGACAATGTAACTTCAATTTATGAGCAAAAGCTTGTTGCACCAGGAAACAACATTCGATTATTGCAGAACATACCAAATCCATTTACAGGGATATCGACAATAGGTTGGAGTAGTCGTCATAGCGGCCAAACCCTCCTGAAAGTATTCAATATCAGTGGTCAGGAAATAGCTACACTTGTAAATAAATTTATGCCGGAAGGCATACATTCTGTCGATTTTAATGCCGCATCCCTAAGTAAAGGGGTGTATTATTATCAGTTAAGGATTGGAAATGAAATCGAATCAAAAAAAATGATCATTCAATAATATGAGCTTGATTTATTCTGATCTGATGCTCTCAATATTAAAAAAATGGAAACTCAAAAAAATGGATGGTCTAACTGGAGGACTATTATCAGGCGATACACTCAACCGAATACGGCAAAAAGTTGGTGGCAGGTAATCAATTCTTTTATACCCTACATTGCCCTTTGGATTCTTATGATTTATTCGCTCAATTATTCCTATTGGTACACTCTGGCACTTTCTTTTATTGCAGCAGGTTTTCTGGTTCGAATTTTTATCATTTTTCACGACTGTGGACATGGTTCTTTTTTTAAATCAACCAACCTTAACAAAGTAGTTGGAATTATTGCCGGGGGATTAACATTTACTCCTTATCATAAATGGCATTATCAACATATGGTACATCACCAGACTGTAGGTAATTTAGATAAACGTGGTATGGGCGATGTAATGACCCTAACTCTTGAGGAATTTAAAAACAGCCCGAAGAAAGAGCAGAACTTTTATCGATGGTATCGAAACCCTGTTATTCTGTTAATAATTGTCCCCTTTTTCCTGTTTACAGTAATAAATCGTTTCCCCGATAAAAAAATTCCTAAACAAATAAATATGTACACCCATTTAACAAGCATAGCTCTTATTGTTGCAGTAACTATCCTTTCATTATTAATAGGATTTAAAACTTTTGCGCTAATACAAGTACCTGTATTGGTTTTTGCTTCAATTTTTGGGGTATGGCTTTTCTATATACAGCATCAATTTAAAGATGTAATCTGGGAGCGTAATGAAAATTGGGATTATACCAAAATCGCCATGATGGGATGTTCCTTTGTAAAATTCCCGAGAATTCTGCAATGGTTTTCTGGAAATATTGGTTTTCATCACATACACCACTTAAGTCTTAAAATACCCAATTACAATCTGGAAAAATGCCATCGTGATAACCCGATTTTCCAAAAAGAGCCATTGACTTTTTTGTCGAGCCTCCAGTGCGTAAAGTATAGGTTATGGGATGAAGACAGGCATAAATTGGTCAGCTTTAAGGAAGCTATGGTGTGAGTGCAGCTAGAAAATATTTTGACTTTTTTTTATGCTCACAGCTTCCATTTAGGTATGGGAAAATGATTTTAACTTAAGTCCCTCAGGTTTTGCAAAAAAATTTGGCGCTATTTTTCAGATTATAACGTAATTAAAAAAGTTTTTCCAATTGAAATAAACCCTGGGTTAGAAGTTTTAAAAAAGTACTTTGTTAAAAGAGAATTAAACTTTTGCATATTCGAAGTATTATTAACTAATAATTTACATTATGACTGAAAAACAAGACATCTGTTGTCCAAAATTCGAAGTAAACAAATGGGACAATAAAACATTTAACTGGAACGAAAAGCTTTTTATCAAGGAGTCGGTTCCCACACTATTTCATATTCCATTTCCACCCATGATTGGAAAGCGAATGAATAAATTATGTGATTTAGTTGAAAAGGCCGATGCTAATATGACTGATATGACAGATGCTTTGGTGATGTTTCACGATCCATCAGCATTCAAATCAGAAATCTATTATTCGGTAACAAAAAATGTTGAAGGAGCAGAAAATACTTCCCTTACGGGCACATTTGAAGCCGGGGTTTTTGAGGGACCTTACAATTCTATTCCCAAACATATCAAGTCTATGAATCATCGATTGGCAGAACAGTCAAAAAAAGCAAAAGATTTTTACGTCCATTATGCATACTGCCCGAAATGTGCTAAAAAATTCGGAAATAACTATATGATTCTTTTTGCGGAAATTGTGTAAGCTTGACCTGTATTAAGATTGAAAACCAGTCGCTTACAAGGCCAATAAGTCGTCCAAAAAATATCACCGCACATTAATGGAAGATTCAATTTGGGCTAATACTTACCCAAAGTATAAAAAAAGTGATATTGTCTTTGTTGAAGACATCCAGGGAGTTGATTTAAAACTATTTCGGATTAATATAATTTTTTAAACTCTCCACATAGTTTTCAAATGCTTTTATTCCTTTTTTAGTAATGGATAAGGAAGTATTAGGATAATTGTTTTTAAAGCTTTTCTTAACCTCGATATATCCTGCTTTCTCTAATTTTTTTATCTGTATGCTTATATTTCCTGCTGTGGCATGACTTGACTCTTTAATAAAACTAAAATCAGTTTCTTTAACAGACATAAGAATAGAAACGATGGATAAACGAAGTTGCGAATGTAATATGGGATCTAATTCTTTAAACATTTTCCTGTTTTTTATTCTTTTTGAGTAAAAACCCCGGGATTATTAATGCTACTATTGAGCCCACAGTAAACATTAAAGGCTGATTTTGCCAGTTGATATAGAAAGCTGCAAATCCAATTAAATTCAATAGAATCCCTCCAATTATCAGAGGCTTAAAACTAATGATAACGCCACTAATAATGCACCAAAAGGCAAATATAATTATAAATACAGGGATAAGGTTTCCTGCAAGACTGTTGGAAAAGAAAAATCCTAATATCATAAAATTTGCGCCCAGTAACCAACCCATAGCCGCAGATATATTCCCAAGGATGGTTTTTGGTAATTTCTTATAAGTTTTTTTAACATGTATCCCGGTAACTATTCCACCAAGAGGGTATAATAATACCGGCCAGTTCCTTATAGTCCAGTTTTCAATAGTAAGTATCTCGTTTAGCTCCAGTTTGGTAAGAACAAACTGACTTAGGGATACAAAAAAGATCAGTAGTCCCCAAAAAAGGAACAAAAAGCCATTTTCTTCAAATCTTTTCTTGGTGTCTTCTATGGTCGCGGAAATAAGTAAAAGACTTTCTTCAGGTGTAAAAGTTGTTTTATTCATTTTATTATGTTTATAAATTTAAATAACACAAAAATAAATAAGTTTATAATATAAACCAAATAGATTTAATTTTTTTTCAGATTGATACATAATAATAGGATTGATTCGAAAGTATCTCTATGGATTGATATAAAAAAACCTTGGCCGGAGGAGGCAATCATTGTAATTAGAGCTGCAAAATATTGTATCTCTTAAAAAAACTGCTCAAATCAAATGGGTAATCGTAAAGCCTTTAACAGATACTTAACGGATAGGGCAGGTCAATTGTCAGAAAATTATATATATTTAAAGACTAAATCAATTATTATGCGCACCGGATTAATACTATTACTTTTTTCAAACTTTTTTATAAGTTCAATGGCTCAACTTTCCCTAACTGTTGAAATAAATAATTTAAGCAATAATACAGGTAAGGTTCTGTTAGAACTTCTTGATGGTAAAGAACAAAGGCTACTAGCTCTTTCAGCAAAAATCGAAGACAATACATGCATTTTTGTCATATCTGATCTTAAACCCGGTAAATATGCGTTTAAATACTTCCACGATGAAAATGTGAATAAAGAATTGGATACGAATTGGATGGGAGTGCCTTCTGAAGGATTTGGGTTCTCAAATAATGCTAAAATCAAATTTGGACCTCCTTCTTTTAGTGATATGATTTTTGATGTAAATGAAAATACAAAAGTTGAATGCTTGCCCACCTATATTAATTTTTAAGACAGGTTTATATGGATAATAACAAACCCGAAGGGAAGAAATTGAATAAAAACCCCATTAATGCGACTTCAATAAGAGAGTTGTGGTCTAAAACCTATAATACCGCCGGGGAACCCGATTGGTCGCACATACTACCTTATTATGATGAGAATATTTACTTCAGGGATTCAATTCAGGAAATAAGAGGAATAGTTCCGTTTACTGAGATGACAGAACGACTTACTAAACGTTCTAAAGACTTGAAAATGACAATTGTAAATGCGATTATGTTTGAAAAACACTTGTTTATTGAATGGGAAATGACCATTAAATATAAAAAAAATCCAAGTTCTGTTTTATATGGAGCCAGCAGACTCACATTGAATGAAGATGGAAAAATTGCTGAACAAAGAGATTACTATGATTTATGGGGAGATATTTTTGACAATATCCCAAGATTTGGTAAAGCCTACAGAAGATTCATGAAGAAAAAGTTCGGATAAATCTGTGTATATGAATGAACATTTTTATTTTGTTTATGTCTTATTGCAAAATATTAAACAAAATCTTAAACAAACATTATGAAAAAATTATTTTTTAGCTTCATTTTGGTAATTTTTATTTTTACTAATCCAATTGCAGCCCAAACCGGTATCAATTTTGGATTTAAAGCCGGTTTTAACATAGCCACGCAATATGGTATTATGCCTCCAGATCTTACTTATGAGGTAAATTCAGAGGCTCGAAATGGCTTTGCCGGAGGAATTTTTCTTTTCTTTCCAATTACTGAAGCATTTGGGGTGCAGCAGGAGTTTCTTTATTCCGCCAAGGGATCCAGACAACAAATTACTATGACTGCACCATTTCCATTAAGTACTTCTACGGAATACAATATAAATTATTTTGAACTACCTATTCTCTTTCGGTATAACTTTATAAATATTGGCAAGGTTGGGATATATGGAAGCAGCGGATTTGGACTTTCTATGTTGCTTAATGGAGATTATTCTGTTGATGGAAATATTGATGTAGGTGCCGGCCCGATGCCACTTGACCCCGAATCGGGTGATATGGATGGATTAGACCAATTTGATTATAATTTCAT
Source organism: Bacteroidales bacterium (assembly GCA_021740585.1). GTDB lineage: Bacteria > Bacteroidota > Bacteroidia > Bacteroidales > JAGLSB01. Next base: position 26,720 of record JAIOZM010000037.1, on the reverse strand, counting down.
TTATGGACTTGGTGCAAAGTTTGAATTATTCGATCAAAATTATTTCTTCGACTATCGCCAAACCATTGGCTGGAACACACTTATGATGCCTACTGGATCAGAGGGAGAACCTGCAGCTTTGCGAAACCAGACGTATAGCTTTTCATTAGGGATTTATTTTTAATCTTTCGACTCAGTTGAATCAATTATCAATGAAAAGTATTGAGGTATAAAAAGTTAGGCTAGATATTATTATGATAAAGAACAAAAAAAGATCAAAATATATAAAGGAATATCAATGGTCTAACATATTTGCGATGATTAAAAACAATCGCAAAGACCCAAAGATATGTACGAATTCTTTTAAGAAAAAATTAGTAGTTATAACAGGAGCCACGTCTGGAATTGGAAAAGTAACCGCCAGAAAGTATGCCTCACAAGGTGCAAACCTTTTATGCATCAATCGAAATCAGGATAAGTCTGAAGCATTAAAGAAGGAAATTGAAAGTGAATTTGGGGTTAAATGTGAATACATTATTGCCGACCTTAGTATCATTGAGGACATTTACAGGGCAGCAAAAGAATTATCCATGCTAAATTCCAATATCGATGTTCTTATTCATAATGCAGGGGTTTACCTGACAAAAAAAGAAATAACTCCCGACGGTTTGGAGAAAGTCTTTGTGGTTCATTATCTTTCTTCTTTTATCATAAATTATGTTCTGATGGATAAACTGAAATCTCAGGAGAAAGCAAGAATTATTATGGTTAATTCCGAAGGTCATCGATTTGCTGTCTGGGGAATACAACTCGATGATATGAATTGGGAAAAACGCTCCTATTCCGGTTTGAAAAGTTATGGATCGGCCAAAACAGCTCAGCTATTGTCGATGTTGATTTTTAAAGAGCACTTTCAAAATTCGGGCGTTACTATTAATGGAATGCATCCGGGAGCAGTTAAAACAGAAACGGGTCAGGAAAATGGTAAAATGTACCTTTGGTTTAAGAGGAATTTTTATGATAAAATTCTAAAATCTGCAGAAATATCTGGAGAAGCCCTATATTATTTGGGCGTTTCTGAAGAAGTGGAAAAACAAAGCGGCAAATTCTTCAACTTAACCACTGAAGAAGAACCAGCTCCCCCCGCTTTGGATATGGAAGTTGCGAATGAACTATGGATAAAAAGTATAGAAACAGGCAGACTAAGCACCTATAAAGCAGAAAAAAAAGTACTTTCATTCTAAAAATTATTTACATTTATTTATGCAAGAAAATAAATACGATACAATAATTGTTGGAGCAGGTATAGGAGGATTAACTTCGGCTGTTTATCTGGCTCGCGAGGGACAAAAAGTGCTGCTCATTGAAAAAAATCATGAGTGTGGAGGATTGGTAAATTCTTTTGTTCACAACGGATTCCATTTCGAAGCCGGTGTGAGGGCTCTCGAAGATGCGGGGATTATTTTTCCTATGTTAAAGGATTTAGGGATTGAACTCGAGGTGGTAAAAAGTTATGTTTCGGTTGGAGTTGAAAATGAAATAGTTCATGTAAAAGACTTGAACAGTCTAACAGAATACAAACAACTTTTAATTAAACTATTTCCTGATGATAAAGTTGATATTGAACGCATCCTGAAAATTATTCGGAAAATTATGAAGCACATGGAAGTGCTTTATGGGATTGAGAATCCGGTGTTTAAAGATTTGAAACGTGATAGGGCATTTATATTCAAAAAACTTCTTCCATGGTTTCCCAAATTTATTTTTACTGTTGGGAAAATCAACCGGATGAATATGCCCATTGAAGATTATTTAAAAACCATTATTAAAAATCCTGCCTTACGAGATGTCATTTCCCAGCATTTTTTCAAGAATACACCAAGCTTTTTTGCCCTAAGTTATTTTTCCTTATACCTCGATTATTTCTATCCTAAAGGAGGTGTTGGGAAACTTGCCACCGCGGTAAAAGATAAGGTCATTGAATCAGGTGGTGAAATAAAGACCGGAACAAAAATTATTGAAGTATTGGCCGACAAATGCATTGTCAAAGACGACAACAATACAGAATATCAATACGATAATCTTGTTTGGGCTGCCGATTTAAAATTGTTTTATAACAATACAAATACTAAGGGCTTATCGCCTCAAATAACTGATAAATTTGAGGATGACAAGAAAAAAGTTTTAGAAACCAGAGGTGGTGACTCCATTTTTAGTTTATTTTTAGAAATAGATGAGCCTCTGGAAAGCTTTAAAAAAATTGCCCATGGCCACTTCTTTTACACCCCTTCAAAAATTGGTTTGGGTGATACACATTGGGGAGAACTAAATAATTTATTGAACAATTGGGAAGGTATTGATAAAGAGCAGGTTTTGAATTGGGTGGATAAATTTATAAGGCTAAACACTTTTGAAATATCAATTCCGGGTCTTAAAGATCCTGATTTGGTACCTGGGGGAAAAACGGCAATGGTAGTTAGCTTCCTTGCTGAATACAACCTTTTTAAGAAACTTCAGGAATCGGAATGGCTGGAAGAGTTTAAGATAAAAATTGAAGAACTGGTCTTGAAAGTTCTTTCCGAATCAATTTACCCCATGTTAAAAGATAAGGTGATTCATTCATTCTCATTTACACCTTTAAGCTATCATAACAGAGTGGGCACTTCAGAAGGAGCTATAACAGGTTGGTCCTTTGAAAAGCCTATTCCGGTAGTGAGCAAAATACAGTTTTCTGATCGTTCTGTTCTTACTTCAATACCTAACATCTATCAAGCCGGACAATGGGCATATAGTCCGGCTGGTGTTCCAATGTGCATTCTTACAGGGAAATTAGCAGCTGATAGAATTATTAAAAAGAATAAGTAATTTGTATTTTATGGTGTAAAAATACAATATGATTGAAGTTCCAAAGAAAAAGATAAGCAGGGAAGGACTAAAAAATGCCTTTAAACTCTATAAGTACATCCGCCCATTCAAGGGCGAATATCTAATAGGTATGTTCTTTCTTTTGGGCTCAAGTATTACCAATCTTGCTTTCCCAAAATTAATGGGAGATATGGTAAATGCCGGTACGGAAGGAAGCATTGGTCAAACACTTAATCAAACAGCTATTTTACTGGGAATACTTATAGTTGTTCAGGCAATTTTCTCCTATTTTCGCGTTGTTTTATTCGTGAATGTTACCGAAAAGTCATTGGCACTTTTACGGCGGGCTACATACAATCATTTAATAAAGCTTCCCTTGCAATTCTTTGAAAAACGCAGAGTAGGGGAATTGAATAGCCGAATTTCATCTGATGTAACTTTGCTTCAGGAAACTTTAACTACCACTCTGGCTGAATTTATCAGACAAATCGTAATCATTATTGGAGGAACCGTTTTACTGGCACTAACTTCCGTAAAACTTACCTTGTTCATGCTGGCTATTTTGCCGCTTATGATGGTCCTGGCCAGAATATTTGGCAGATTTATCCGCAATTTCTCAAAAGACGTCCAAAAATTTGTAGCTGAATCAAATACAGTAGTAGAAGAAACCTTGCAGGGCATTCAAAGTGTTAAAGCTTTCACCAACGAGCATACTGAGATTAATCGCTACAAATTGAAAACCATAGAAATGGCCACATTGGGAATGAAAAGTGGTAAATACAAGGGCGCTTTTTCTTCATTTGTAATTATTGGATTGTTTGGAGCTATTTCTGCGGTTGTCTGGCAGGGAACCCGGTTAATGATGGCAGGGGAACTGGCTTCCGGAGATCTTTTTTCTTTTGTAATATATTCTGTTTTTGTGGGTGGTAATATTGGTGGATTAGCTACGGTATTTACTAATATTCAAAAGTTTATAGGGGCAACAGAGGATCTTTTTGAAATTTTCGACGAAAAAGAGGAAAATATTTCTGAAGTTATGTCGATCGAAGAAAAGTATAAATTGAAGGGAAGCATTCAGTTTAAAAGTCTTGGATTTTCGTATCCTTCTCGTCCGGATGAGCAAGTTCTGAATGATATTACTTTAAATATTGAATCCAACAAATTAATAGCTATTGTAGGTTCCAGTGGTGCCGGGAAAAGCACACTGGCATCGCTGCTTTTAATGTTGCATTATCCAAATAAAGGAGAATTGTTTTTTGATGAAACCGATTGTCACAGCTTCCCGCTATCGGTTCTGCGAAGCCAGATTTCTCTGGTTCCACAAGACATATATTTGTTCGGTGGAAGTATTAGGGAAAATATTGCATACGGGAGACCTTCCGTAAGTGAGGAGGAGATTATTAATGCCGCCAAAAAGGCTAATGCTATGGAGTTTATAAATCGCTTTCCCGATAAATTTGACACTTTGGTTGGTGAAAGGGGGAATCAGCTTTCAGGAGGGCAGCGACAGCGGATTGCTATTGCAAGGGCGGTACTTAAGAATCCGAGAATACTGGTACTCGATGAAGCCACCTCATCTCTGGATTCTGAATCGGAAAAATGGGTACAGGATGCCTTGGAAAAATTAATGCTAGGCCGCACATCTATCGTTATTGCTCACCGCTTGTCAACCATACGTAAGGCAGATACTATTGTGGTAATCGACGGGGGGAAAATTGCTGAACAGGGCACGCATCAGGAATTAATGAAGTTGAAAGATGGTATTTATAAGAATATGAGTGAGTTGCAGTTTGCTTTGTAAACAAGGAATTTTCTTTTAACCTTAATACCATATCTATTTTTAATCAAACAAAAAGTATACCAGGTTGCGGGCTATTTTAAAATCGATTATCCCCTGAACCCTCAATCGAACAATGAACATTCCTTCTACATTCGTTATATATAATCTTGGACTTAAAAATGAGTAAGATATTTTGAGTTGGAATTTATTTATAATTGGAATAATAATACTAATTTAGTTTACATTAAAAAATCTGAGAAAACCAAAATATGAGCTTATTCCAAAAATCGGTAGAAAAGAAACATTTAAACGACCTTGATTCGAATCTGATAGATAAAAAATTCGCTGATTTTCAAAACTATTTTGGTAATCCTACAAGACAGGAAAACATTCGAAATTCGAAAGAAGAACAATTTCAGGAAGGATTTTTACGGGAATTGTTCGTGAAAATTCTGGGCTATACTTTAAATCCAGAACCAAATTTTAATCTGACTACCGAATTAAAAAACATTGCCAACAGTAAAAAAGCTGATGGTGCAATTCTGAAAGAAGAAGATGCAACAGCAGTGATTGAATTAAAGGGAACAGACACCAACGATTTAGATAAAATTGAAACCCAGGCATTCGGTTACAAAAACCACCATCCTAAATGCAAATATGTAATTACTTCAAATTTTGAGAAGCTTCGGTTTTATATTCAAAATGCAGTTGATCATGTCGATTTTGATTTGTTCAATCTTTCAAGAGAACAGTTTTCCCTGCTTTGGCTTTGTCTTTCTAAAGATAATTTGTTAAGCGATTTGCCATTAAAAATTAAGGAATTATCGGTTCTTCAAGAAGAAAACATAACTAAAAAACTTTACTCTGACTATTCAAAATTTAGAGAAGCGATTTACAATAATCTTGTAAAAAATAATCCAGAAAGCAATAAACTACTGTTATTTAAAAAAACACAAAAACTGCTCGACCGGTTTTTATTTATCTTTTTTGCCGAAGACAGGTTGCTGGTTCCTCCAAATTCCATATCCCAAATTATCGAAAAGTGGAAAGACGATGTTGATTTTGGGGATGCCAAACCTCTTTACCATACCTTCAAAAAATACTTTCATGTGTTAAATGTTGGCAGACCCAAAAGTGGCAACAGACAGGAGATTTTTGCCTACAACGGCGGGCTTTTTAAACCCGATGAAATTTTGGACAACATAAACATCGACGATGATATTTTGCACGAACACGCGCTACGCCTAAGCAATTACGATTTTGAAACTGATGTGGATGTAAATATCCTCGGACATATTTTTGAGCATTCGCTGGGAGAAATTGAAAATGTGCAAGCCGAAATTAAAGGTGAAAAAGTTGACAGCCAAAAAACCAAACGCAAAAAAGACGGAATTTTTTACACACCGAAATACATTACCAAATACATTGTTGAAAATACAGTAGGAAAACTCTGCGAAGAAAAACGTACTGAATTCGGAATTGTGGATGAAGAATATGCAAAAGGCAGGAAAACCCGAAAAAAGGAAATTGTAAAATCGCTCGACAAAAATCTGGACGATTACCGAAACTGGTTGTTGAGTTTAACTATTCTAGACCCGGCTTGTGGTTCGGGGGCTTTTTTAAACCAGGCGCTCGAATTCCTGATAAACGAACACCGCAAGATCGACGAGTTGCGTGGTCAACTTCTTGGTGGAGCAATAATTTTCTCAAACATTAGCACCGACATTCTCGAAAAAAACATTTATGGCGTTGACTTAAATGAAGAATCGGTGGAGATAGCTAAACTCTCGCTTTGGTTGCGCACCGCTCAAAAAGGACGAAAACTAAATACCCTGAGCGACAATATAAAATGTGGCAACTCGCTGATTGACGACTCCGAAGTTGCCGGAGAAAAAGCATTTAACTGGCAAAACGAGTTTCCGGAAATATTTGCAAAAGGCGGTTTTGATGTGGTGATCGGGAATCCGCCGTATGTTGACATTAAAGGGTTAGAGCCTAATATTGTAAAAGCACTATTTGAAAAATATTCAACAACAGAAAACAGGATAAATTTGTATTCGATTTTTATTGAAAAAGGTCACTCAATCTTAAAAAACAAAGGCTTCTTTTCTTTTATTAATCCAAATTCAATTTTAGTAAATTCCTCGTATACAAAAATCAGGAAGTTACTTGTTGATGATATTACTACAATTATCAAGTTACCTGACGATGTATTTCCTGATGCTAAAGTTGAAACAATAATTTTTGAATTTAGAAAGGGTGGAAAAAATAAATTTGCAAATACTTTAGTTTACCCGAAAGAGACAAAAATCCAATACATTGAGAAAGAGAAATTAGTAAAACAAAACAAAAGATTCTGGAAGCAATCTCAATCAACTAATTACAATATCTACGTTTCAGATTTCGATATTTCTTTGATTCAAAAATGTGAGGAAAATTCTGTGCTTCTTGAAAAGATTGCAGATTTTTCATTAGGAATTACACCATACGACAAATATCAAGGTCATTCACAAGAGACAATTAAAAACAGATTGTTTCATTCAAAAATAAAACTCGGTGATTTTTATAAACCGCTCATGAGTGGTGGAAATATTACCAGATATTATATCAGTTCTCAAATAGAAGAATTTATAAAATATGGCAATTGGTTAGGTGCAATGCGAGAAGAACGTTTTTTTACAGAACCAAGAATAATAATTCGCCAGATAGTTTCGGGAAAACCACCGCGCATCTATGCTGGATTTACAGATCAGTCCTACTATTTTACGCAAATTGGTTTTGGCATAATTCCAAAATCTGAATTTCATGCAAAATATCTCCTTACATTGTTAAATTCATCACTCCTGACTTATTATCACAAATACAAATTTCTTGATTTAGAAAAGGAATTATTTCAAAAAATATTAATCGCAAACTGCAAACAATTTCCTATAAAGCAAATTTCAATTGAGGTGCAACAAAATTTCATGTCAAAAGCAGATATTATTATTGAACTAAATAAAGAACTTCAAATTAAAAAAGAAAGATTTATCAACCGTATTAAAACGAATTTTGAAATCGAAAAAGCAACCAATAAACTTGATTCTTTTTATGATTTTGATTTTAAAACTTTCCTCTCGGAACTTAAAAAACAAAAAGTAAATCTTTCTCTCGCTCAACAAGATGAATGGGAAGAATATTTTAATTCTTATAAATCAGAAATAAACCAAATTCAATCCGAAATTGAAATAACAGACAAAGAAATCGACCAAATGGTATATAAATTATACGGTTTGACTGAGGAAGAAATTAAAATTGTGGAGGGTACAGTATAATGAAAAACCTAACAAACTCAACAGTTGCACGTCAAAATATTTTGAATAACGCCTATGCAATTGATGAAATAAATCAGGCTATAGGTATTCGGTTTATTAAGTTCGAAGACCAACATTGGCTTACAAAAGCGCAACTAGCAAGATTTTTCGAAATTGATGAAAGAACAGTTGATAGGTATATTGAATCGGACGGGGAAGAATTGCGACGAAATGGTTACGTGATTCTGAAGGGTAAAAGACTGAAAGACTTAAAGTTAGCTATTAAAGAAATGGATGTTGACGACATGAATGTCGTCGACAAATCTCCTCAACTTGGATTATTTAATTTTAGAGCTTTCCTAAACATCGGTATGTTATTGACAGAGAGTGAAAAAGCCAAAACACTTAGAAGCATTATTCTTGATATTGCTCTCGATACAATTAATAAAAGAACGGGTGGCAGCACAAAATATATAAATCAGCGGGATGAGGATTTTATTTTAAGCTACTACAAAGAGGAAAGCTATCGCAAAGAATTTACAGATGCATTGCATAATTATGTTGCTATGGGTAATGCAAAGTATGCTATATACACAAATAAAATATATCAAGCAATTTTTAAAGAACATGCTGCTGAATACAGGCAAATTTTAAAACTTACCGAAAGAGATAATGTTCGTGAAACCTTGTATAGCGAGGTATTGGATTTAATATCAAGCTATGAATTTGGTTTGGCTAAATTGATAGAAGAAAGATATTTTAAAAAAGGCTCACCGCTAAAATCCGTTGAATTAGATTCGTTGTTCCTTGCATTTGAGAACCTACCTTTATGGGTTCCATTAGTTGAAAAAGCCAGGCGAAAAATGGCTAGTAGGGATTTAGCGTTTAGAGACGTTTTACATCAGCAACTCGAAGGTTATATTGGAGCAGTACCTGCTGAAGATTTTGAACGTTTCCTTGGCGAAAAGAGCAAAGAGCTTGCTGAAAGAATTAATGAGGCAAAGGATGTATTTAAAAGATTAAAAGAGCGAGAATGAAGCTTTTTTATATCGACATAGTGCAGGCCAGAGAAATACATCTGAAAACTATAGAAGTTAGTGGTGGTGGAGACGATGGAATAATTGATATTGGTAAGTTGGAAAGTGTACTTGACCATATTCAAAATGACGATTATTATCCAAGTTTTGAAGATAAACTGACACACTTATTCTTCTGTGCAAATAAGTTTCATTGTTTTAGTGATGGGAATAAAAGAATTGCCATAGCTCTGGGCGCACATTTTCTATTGGTTAATGGTTATGTATTTATTGTTTCTCGCTTTATAAGAGAAATGGAGAACGTGAGTTACCATGTAGCCTCAGGAGCTATTGATAAAGAATTGTTATATGATGTGATTTGTTCGATTATATCAGAACCAGAAATTAATGAAGAAATTAAATTGCGGATTTTTGAAGCAATATCTAAACATTTATAATAGGGGTGAACAGGAAAAAGAAGCAAATGTTCGGAAAATCCGAACAGTACAAAATAAATCTGGTTGTAAAGTAAACAGAAAGCTAAAAAATGAATCATGAAGAAAATTCTCATCTTTTTTATATGTCTGCTATTCATTTCAAATTTTCTTTACTCACAAACAGAGTTTCAAAGTAGGTTATCCGACTCAGCCTTATCCTTAACCAAACAGACCGTGAGTTATGATCCAGGCTACTTTCAACTCGATTATCCTAATGGAGATGTGCCGGCTGACAAAGGTGTATGCACAGATGTTATCATTCGGGCATACAGAAAACTGGGAGTAGATTTGCAAAAAGAAGTCCATGAAGATATGATGCAGAACTTCGATAAGTATCCAAATAACTGGGGATTAAGTAAACCTGATAAAAATATAGACCATAGAAGAGTTCCGAATTTAATGGTGTATTTCTCTCGGTTTGGAGAGGAATTGCCAGTTACAGTGAAAGCAGAGGACTATAAGCCTGGGGACATTGTTTGTTGGGATCTGGGTAAGGGAATTACACACATCGGTATAGTGGTTAACAGGAAATCGGATGATCAGAAACGATATTTAATCGTTCATAATATTGGTGGGGGTCAGGTATTGGCAGATTGTCTGTTTGATTTTAAAATCATAGGACATTTTGTGTATAAATAAGATTTCATATCATAATAGTTTCGTGCGAATTGTATGGCTTTCCTGCATTCAGAACTAAAAGAATAGTTAAATTCCGGGTTTAACCCAAGGTATTAGTTTTCGAAAATATTTTTAACTTTATTCAATTATTTTTTAGGCAGAGAACAATCATCTGCCTTGAATAACCTGAAACATAAAAACCTTATAAAATGAATACTCTTTTAAAATCATCTTTTTTGGCATGCCTGGCTCTGGTATTCTTTTTTACCGGCTGCTCAACCAAAACTGAAAATGAATCCGTCATATCAGTATTTTCAACCGAAGGAAAAGAAGTTTTAATTTATACTACAGCGGAAAACACAGATCTGCGTTTAAGCCTCAGCGATAAAAAATCCTTTTCACCGGCTGAACAAGCTATTGAATCAAATATCTCCATTTTTGTTAATCCAAATAAAAGCTTTCAAAGCTTTTTGGGTATTGGTGGTGCTATTACAGATGCATCGGCCGAAGTTTTTGCTAAACTGACTAAAGAGGAACAGGAGAAATTTCTGAAGGCCTATTTTGATGAAAAAGAAGGGATAGGATATACTTTATTGCGCACTCCCATTCATAGTTCTGATTTTGCTTCAGGAAGTTTTACCTATGTTTCTGATGAAGATAAGGAACTGAAAACTTTCTCCATTGATCATGATAAACAATACAGAATACCACTTATTAAAAAAGCAACAGAAGCTGCCGGTGGAGAAATCACTCTTTATGCAAGTCCGTGGAGTCCTCCGGCTTTTATGAAGTCGAACAAAACAATGTTACAGGGAGGAAAGCTGCTTCCCGAATACGCTCATTCATGGGCCTTGTATTATACAAAATTTATCAAAGCTTATGAAGAAGAAGGCATGCCGGTTTGGGGTATTTCGCTTCAAAATGAACCTATGGCAACCCAAAGGTGGGAGTCGTGTATTTATACAGCTGAAGAAGAAAGAGATTTCCTTAAAAATCATTTAGGTCCGGTTATGGAAGCAGAAGGATTGGGTGACAAGAAAATTATTGTTTGGGATCATAACAGAGATTTAATAAGCAACAGGGCAAATACAATCTTCGACGACCCCGAGGCTTCAAAATACGCATGGGGAATCGGATTTCATTGGTATGAGACCTGGGCAGGAGGGGAGCCGATGTTCGACAATCTCAAAAACGTACATGAATCTTATCCTTCTAAGAATTTAATATTTACCGAAGGATGCAATGAGTCTTTTAATCCTGAAAAATACCAGTACTGGCCAAATGCCGAACGCTACGGCAGGTCGATGATCAATGATTTTAATAGTGGCACTGTGGCATGGACTGACTGGAATATTCTGTTGGATGAAACCGGAGGGCCAAATCACGTGAGTAATTTTTGCTTTGCACCTTTACATGCGAATACTCAGGATGGAAGTTTAATTTTCACTCCTTCGTATTATTATATCGGGCATTTTTCAAAATTCATCCGACCCAATGCAAAAAGGATTAGCACAGTTAGCAGCAGGAGTCATTTGTTGGCGACTTCATTCCTAAATGAGGATGGCTCTATGGCTACAGTGGTCATGAACCAGAGCGATTTTGAGATCAGATATAAGCTGTACATCGGTATGCAGGCAGTGGAAGAAGTAATTTTACCAAATAGTATTCAAACGCTTGTGTATTAATGGTTTTAGGAATACCCCAGAGGCACGGAGGACACGAAGAACCACAGAGAGATTAAGAATACCATGGAGGTCCAGATGATACGGAGGGGCATGGAGAAGAATAGGAACAACCTCGAAGGCACGGATTACACGGAAAGGCAGGGAGTATATTAATATCATAACAATCAAGCTGATAATTACTTACAATTCGATTGAATCTTAAATGAATTAGGTTTCTCTGTGTGTTTTCTATGTAATCTGTGTCTCCGTGGTATTCTTTTATAATATAATAAATTTCAAAAAACTATGAAAAGACCAGTATTGTTTATACTCCTAACTCTTTCTCTTTCAGCGTTTTCGCAAATACCGGAAAATCTTACGCCTTTCTTTAAAACTGGTTCTGAACATTCCATTGAAGAATGGGAAGAAACCATCCGCCCTGCGATTATAAAAACCTTTTGCGATGAGGTATATGGAAATATTCCTGAAGGATTCAAACCTGAGATAAGTTTCAAAGTGGAGGAGGAGAAGCACAATGTTTTAAACGGTACTGCATGCAGGAAGCAGGTTGTAATAATCCTTGAAACTGAGGAAGGGAAATCGCTGGAGATGGGATTATTGATTTATTTACCGGAAAATCAAAAGGAAAAAATACCCGTATTTCTTGGATTGAATTTTTATGGTAACCACACTATTTCAACAGACCCTGAAATATTTATTCATAATAGCTGGTCGAAGAACAGCCTCGAAATGGGCGTAACTGAAAATAAAGCAATCGGTTTTTCGAGGGGTAAATCGGCTCATCGCTGGCCCCTTGAAAAGATCATCGCACGAGGTTATGGAGTTGCTACTGTATATTATGGGGATATTGATCCTGATTTTGACGATGGTTTCAGAAATGGTCTTCATGGCTTAATTTATAATGATGAGAATAACAGGTCACCCCTAACCGATGCCGGTTCTATTGCGGCCTGGGCATATGGTCTGTCAAGAGTGATGGATTATTTTGAAACAGATGAAAATATTGACAGTAAGAGGATAGCGGTTTTCGGTCATTCGCGTCTTGGCAAGGCTGCGTTATGGGCAGGAGCTACAGATCAGAGGTTTGCCATGGTAATTTCTAATAATTCAGGTTGTGGTGGAGCTGCCTTAAGTATGAGGAAGCATGGTGAAACGGTAGAAAAAATCAATACGCGTTTTCCACACTGGTTTTGTGATAACTTTAAGAAATACAACAATAATGAAGAAAGTCTTCCCGTTGATCAGCATTTATTGCTGGGATTAATTGCTCCGCGTCCATTATATGTTGCAAGTGCTGAGGATGATGACTGGGCTGATCCTACGGGAGAGCAGCTATCTGCGTTTCTTGCTACAGAAATCTATAGATTATATGGTCAAAAAACTGATCTGAAAAAAGATAAAGCTGATGCAGATTCACCTTTCAACCAAGGAAGTGTTGGATATCATTTACGTACCGGAAAGCATAATATTACAATTTATGACTGGAATCAGTATCTGGATTTTGCCGATTTGAATCTATTCAACAGATTACAGACTACTGAATAGCTCTTATATCTGGGGGAATAATTGGAATACCACGGAGACACGGAAAAGGCCGAGAAGCGCGGAGGAAATTAAAAGAATACCACAGAGGTACGGAGAACACGAAGGGGCACAGAGAAGAATTGGAATACCACGAAGGTAGGGATTGGAGGAAGTGGGTGCGGAGAAGATAAGGCATAACCTCGGAGTGAATTTAGAAGAATACTATTCGAATCCTTAAGGAGCTCAAGATCAGGGCAATACGGGGTAACTTATATTGATAGCATTACATTACTTTTAGAATAAATGTTATGGCAATATAAATGTATTTCATAATTTTTATTTTCTCTTTTTTATCCTCTCTCTAATTTTCTCTGTGGTTCTCCTTGTAATCCGTGTCTCCGTGGTATTCTTACCTATCCCCCAAAAAGTAAATCAATCCCAACTATATTTCACCCCAATCTGCCGTCTTACCTCATCCATCAATTTCATTAAATCGGAAGTGAAGCTTAGCGGCAGAAGTTTGGATTCAGTCATTCCCTTATCCAGACAATTCATTACTTCTTCAGCCTCGTATTCGTAACCATTCATTTTTGTTTCGAATTCAAATAATTTATCTTCTTTTCCGGTAAGAGATACATTCAGGCTGGTAGGAGTAAAGAAGCGCGGATTTAATCTGAGGCTACCTTTGCTGCCGGTTATTTCAGCCATGGTTGTTGTATTGGCCAAAAAGGTTGAAAAGAGATTTGCTTCTGCACCACTTGAATAATTTAGAATCATGGTCGCACTTTCATCAACTCCGGTTGTTCCAAGTTTACCTTCTGCAGAAATCTTATCAGGATATCCAAGAAAAAGCAGGGGGATAAACAATGTATAAATTCCAATGTCAAGAATGCTGCCTCCTCCATATTCAGGATTAAAAAGTCGTGAATCGGGATCGTAATCTGCCTTGAATCCGAAATCGCAATTTATGCTTTTTACATCTCCAATTTGAGGCAGAAGCTCTAATGCTTTGATTATACCTGGAAGAAAACGTGTCCACAAAGCATCCATATAAAACACCGATTTTTCCTTCGCCAGCATTCGCAGTTCTTCAAACTGAACTGAATTGATTGCAGCTGGTTTCTCACATAATACATTCTTTCCCTTTAGGATGCATTTTTTACTTAGTTCATAATGAAGATGATGTGGAGTGGATATATAAATAATGTCAATTTCCTCATCTTCAATAAGATCCTCGTATGAGCCATAGAATTTTGCTGCCCCGTATTTCTCAGCAAATTGTTTTGCCCGTTCTTCACTTCTTGATGCTACACCAGATAGTTTACCCTTTTTGGTAACACTAAGTCCTTGTGCGAATTTATGGGCAATTTTCCCGGGACCCAAAATACCCCAGCTATAATTAGATTTCATATATACAATAGTTCTTGTGTTTTTTCCGGCTTAGAATAATTATACCTGTCTGGGATACTGAAATCCTTATTAATTCCATAGTTTCCTCTTTAAATAAAAGCTTTGTTCAAAGCTGTCCAATAGAGTTCAATATTGCTGGCAACCTCCACAAATTTATTAAAATCTACCGGCTTTATTATGTAGGAATTTGCACCCAGCTTATAGGCTTTTTGAATATCCTTATTGTCGGAAGAGGATGTTAGCATAACGATAGGAATAGTATTGTATTTTGGATTGGATTTAAAGACCTTAAGGACTTCCAAACCGTCAACCTTAGGTAAATTGATATCTAACAGAATTACAATGGGTTTCATCTCCCCGGCATCCCATTTTTGAATATATTCCAAAGCCAATTCTCCATCGCGGGCTATTTGAATGGTATTGGTGAGATTACGTTTTTTAAAGGCCCGGAGGGTTAGATCAA
The DNA here is from genome assembly GCA_021740585.1 of Bacteroidales bacterium. Classification (GTDB taxonomy): domain Bacteria; phylum Bacteroidota; class Bacteroidia; order Bacteroidales; genus JAGLSB01. Next base: position 11,590 of record JAIOZM010000037.1, on the reverse strand, counting down.
TATCTACGGAATTATCTTCAATTAGCAAAATAGGGGGATTTCTGTAATTTGTTTCCATCTATTCAGGTTTTATTAATTTCTATATAAAAACAAGTTCCTTCATTCGGTACACTTTCTGCCCAAATTCTTCCATTCATTCTGGTCACAGCTTTACTTACAATTGCCAGGCCAACCCCTGTACCTTCATAATCTTCAGGTAGATGCAATCGTTGAAAAATTTTGAAAATACGATCATGATATTTCATATTGAAACCTATACCATTGTCTTTTATAAACAGAATCCAATGCCGATCGTTTTCCTTAGCACCAATCTCAATTTGAGTCTCTTTTTTCTGAGCTGAAAATTTAATGGCATTATCTATGAGATTCCTCATTACCAATTTAAGAGCCTCTTGATCAGCAACCAGATTAAAGCTTTTAGGGATGCTGAATTTAATCTTTATTTTTTGAGATTTAATAATACCAGAATAAAACTGCAACAAGTCATCAACAATAGATTTAAATTTAACCTGATTACTATGGAAATCTTGCCTTTCTATTCGGGAATAGGCTAATAAATCCTCAATAAGAGTATTCATTTGCAAAGTACCTTTCTGAATGTTTTTTAGAAATTCCTGAGCTTCAGGGCTTAATTCTTTATAATAATCTTCCAGCAAAAGCTGGCTATAACCATCAATCCCTCTTAATGGCGCTTTTAAATCGTGAGACACAGAATAACTGAATGTTTCCAGTTCATGATTAATATCAATAAGTTTTCTGTTTGCAATATCCAATTTTTCTGATTGCTTATTCAAGTCATCCACTAATTTTAACAAAGCATTCTGACTGCTTTCCAATTCATTCGTTCGTTTTTTAACAAGTTCCTCCAAATGATACCTGTATTTTTCGAGTTCATTCAGATTCTTTTTCTCTTGAGTTATATCAAGTGCAGTAAAAGTAACACCAAGGTTCAGATCATCCATATCCATTGGTGTAGAGCTCATTAAAACATCCAATAGCTGGCCATTCTTTTTTTGAAGCTTTGTTTCAATAGTTCCGGTTCCCTTTTCTTGTATTTGTTCGTATTTCTCAATACCTACCCTTTCAAATTCTTCCTGCGAAGGATATATCATTCTGGATTCTTTGCCTATAAGTTCTTGTGCCGAATATCCTGTCATATCGCAAAATGTCTGATTTACTTCAGTAAATATGCGGTTCGATACAACACCAATTCCGGTAGGAGCCGCTCTGAAAATACTTTCAAGTTTATTTTTAGACAGTTCTAATTCCAGTTTGGCTTTTTGCTTCTCGGTAACATCATGAATAATTGAAAATAGAAACTCTTGCTTATTTATCAATATTTTCCCGCTATAAACCTCCACATCACGTGTGGTTCCGTCGGATAATTTATGCTTGAAATTGAAAAAAACTTTTCCTTCAATTGTAGCTTTTTTCAAATTGTTTTTTATTTCACTTGGGTCTGAAATATTTATATCCTGAATCCTTATTTCGGTAATGAATTTATTATAACTGTAACCATAAAAATTTAATGCTGCCGGATTTGCATCAATAATTTGGCCATTTTCCGGATTAATTAATAGCATTACAAAATGATTATTCTCAAAAATAGCCCGAAAACGCATTTCACTTTCTTTAAGCTCATTTTCTATGGTGCGAATTTCAGAAGTGTCATAAAGTGAGACTATTACTCTTTGGACTTCTTCCCCAGGTTTAGAAAGACAAGACCAACTTATCAGAACGTCGAGTTCCTTTCCTTTTAAACTCTTGTTTTTAGCTTCAATTATGATATTAGGATTCTGATTATAAAATGATATTACACTTTTTTTAAATGCCTGAATAGAGTCATCAGTAAAAGTTTGGCTAAGCTTACCCAGGAGCTCCTCTTTGCTTTTGGCTTCAAAAAGTTTTAAAGTTTGTTTGTTGACATCGATTACCTTAACAAGATCTGAACAATTAATTAAGATTTCAGGATGTTCTTCAAATAGTATTTCAGGTGTGGTTTTATATAAATCTAATTGCTCATTTAAATAAATCAATAAATCAGTAAAATCTTCTTCCCATAAGGAAATAGGGGCGTTATCGAATAGGTTTTGAAAACGTTTATTACTAATTTGAAGCATCTCGTCGGCATTCTGACGCTCCTCCATCATTTGATTGGCCAGAGTTCCTAACTGCTTAAACTCAGTGAAATTAATAGTTTCAATATCCAATTTTGTAGATCCCAATGATGCTTTTTGAAAAAAGCTAGCCAGACCGGAAAAACTTTCATCCAATCGTTTTGAGATATACAGTACGCATATATATATAATAATCAGCAAGATAAGCATAGTGATAAAAATCAATATCATATATTTGCTGAAGTGGTGTTTAAGTTCCAGTGTTTTTTGATCCAGGACCGAGTTAATATCATCCAGCCAGAAACCGGCACCTATATACCAATGCCAATCCGGGTATGCTTTAATAAATGAGATTTTATTTCCAACTGCCTGTACAGAAGGATTGTACCACGAGTATTGTGCATATCCTCCTTCAGGTTCTTTCACGGTTTCCATAAATAATTGATGGGTATTAATGCCATCGGGATCGAGCATCAACGACAGGTCTTCTCCAACTAATTCTTTTGTACTTACACTCATCAGGAGAATACCCTCATAAGAACGAGCAAACAAAATGCCCGGTTCATTTCCTCTGTTTTGAAACCTGATATTTGAAAACCATTCGAGTATTTCTTTTTGAAGCTCCTTCTCCGGGAGTATTGAAGCAGATCTCATGTATTCAATAAAATCAAGAGCTCTTTCAACTTCTGTTTTTACAATAGTTTTCTGACTCGCGATATATTCAGTTCTTAGATTGTTGGTTTCCCTTAAAAATATTGAGTATTGCGATTTTATTGATACAACGCCAAGAATTCCTATACCCAAATATGAAATGGAAATCAGAATGATAAAATATAATTTTTTAATACTTCTGTCAGATTGCATAATTAAAATTATTCATTTTAGTCAGGGCACGAATTAAAGCGAATAAGCTCAAAAGAAAGATTAAAATTGAAAAATAGCTTTAAATAATAAATATAAGTAAAAAATACAAATTTTGAATTACAGATTATCTTTTAGCTTTGAAGAAAACAAATATTCATTTTTCCGGCAGTTAAGGGTTTCAAAAGTGAAAAAATATCTTCAAATCAAGCCTGTTAATTCATTAATCATGGCAAGAAGTTCCTCTTTATTAACAGGTTTTGAAATATAGTCATTACATCCTGCCTCAATAGCCTTATCGCGATCTCCAACCAGGGCAAAAGCTGTTTGTGCAATAATAATAATATTTTTATTGAAGAGTCTTATCTGTTTTGCTACCTCATAGCCATTTTTTTCAGGTAGTTTAATATCAAGCAGAAGTAAGTCAAAATCCGGATTTTCTTTACATAAATCAATTGCTTCAATGCCGTTTTTTGCGTGGACAATTTCTCTGGAAAGATCTTTTGTAATGATAGATAATAACTTAGCATGGATTTCATTATCTTCTGCTATCAGAATTTTCAATTTCTTTTGTGTTCCAGATTGTAGAGTAATTGTCATATCATCAGAGTCGTTCACTTTTAAAGCAGGAGCCTCTATATGAGGAAGTGAAAAATAAAATGCAGATCCACTTCCTTCCTCTGAATTGAGCCAAATATTACCACCCAGCATTTCAACAAATGCTTTAGAAATAGCAAGCCCCAATCCGGTTCCCTCATAAACACCTTTATCTTTATTTTCAATTTGCATAAACCGTTCAAAGATTAAATTCAAACGTTTTTCGGGTATTCCTATCCCGGTATCTTTAACATAAAATACCAGTTCTGCTGTTTTAACATCTTTTGATTTTTCCTTGGAGTAATTTAGCTTTAAATCGTCTGGGCTATTGATAATAAAACCAAAATTAATGCTTCCTTCAGCAGTAAACTTAATGGCATTTTTAATTAAGTTTGCCAGTATAGAGTAGAGTTTTTCCCTGTCAGTTTGAATTAAAATCTTTTTCCCATAATTTTTGTAATTTTTTATCAAGGTCAGACCTTTTTTCTCAGCTTCCAATGAAAAGAATTCGTACAATTCTGTCATAACAGACTCTATATCAACATCTGTAATATAAACATCCATTTGTCCGGCTTCAATTTTTGATATGTCCATAAGGCTGTTAATGGTATCGAGCATACGCATTCCACTCCGTTCTATGATATCAACATATTCATTATGAACTTTATTTTCAATTCCTTTTTCCTTGAGAAGGTTTGCGAAGCCGAGAATCCCGTTCATGGGGGTTCTTATTTCATGACTCATATTTGCCAGGAAAGCCGATTTTAAACGATCCGATTCTTTTGCTTTATCCCGGGCATAAATTAGTTCTCTTTCAGAACGTTTCCTCAAGCTTATGTCATAGATGAATGCCACATAAACCTCCTGTCCGTAAAAAACAGAACGGCTCAAATAGATTTCTGCCGGATAGAGAGATTTGTTTTTTCTTAAATTTATTGTTTCAAAACTAATTTGTTCCTTACTCTTTTCTTTAAGGGGTTTTACAATGCTGTTGAATTTTTCTCTCGAGATTTCGGGCATCAGATCGAAGGGAGTCATTCGTGACAATTGCTTCATAGAATAGCCGCAATTTTTTAATGCTCCACGGTTTGCATGAATAAATATTAAATCATCAACACCAAATATGTAAATTTCATTTTTTGATTGTTCAATAATGTCACCAAATTGTTTTGCCAATTCATCTGCTTTCCTCATATCATAGCCAATGAATTTTAAATCTTCAATGAACATATCTTCTAGTGGATCATGATCTTTGGCAGTATCAGAATCTATTTTTAAAGAAGATACAAATTTGTTAAATTGGCCCTGAATTGCTTTTGCTACTTTGTTTGATAATAACACTATTATTAACAACACAACTAAAAACACTAATAAAATGATCAGTAAGCGTGCAAATAATTGCTCTCTCAAGCTCTTTTCCAGCGCGTTTACTTCATTTTCAATGTCATCAAGGTAATCACCAGTACCAACAATCCATCCCCAATCATCAAATCCTTTCACATACGACATTTTTGGCTGAGGTATAGTGTCGGATATCCGTTCGAATAAATATTGAAAATAGCCTCCATCATCTATACTTGCCAATTCGAGTTCTTTTTCGAATATTTTTAAACCGGAAGGATCGGTCAGATTTTTGATATTTTTATTAGCTATAACTTTTTGTCCGTCAAAAAGAAGAGCGTTTCCTTCATAATCATTAATAAAAATATATCCCTCATTGCCAAAACGGATATCCTTTAAATAGTCCAATACATGTTCCTGTATGTTTTTTAATGAATCATCCAAAGGATAAGTCTTCATATAATCCAGATAGCTTAATACCCGGTAAACCTCATCTTTGAGTTTCTCTTTTTGAACACGAATAGTCTTCTCCTCCAGTTCCCTGATTTTCTGATGTACTATTACAGTTTCTGAATAAATCCAGATACCTGCAATTAATCCAATTGATAAGAATGATGGAAAAAATAATAAGAGAAGAGTCAGCTTCTGTATGCTAAGACTTTTAATTCCAAATAGTTGAATGAAATAGTAAAGGAATTGTGAATTGTGCTTTTTGACTCTGTCCCTGGCCATGATGAGAGCGGTTATCTTTTATTAAACAACAAATATAATAGATTCGTCTATGTAAACTATCTCTTTGTCAATAAAATAATATTATTTTGAGTCGTAATGATTAAAGCTATAAGTGAGATCCCGATATCGCTGGGGCCCATTGGGTTGAGTTCGACTATGTTCATTCGGTTCGCTGGGGCTTTTGAGTGAACAGTCTCGATTAACCTATAGGAATAGAGAAACTAATTGTGGGTATAAACCCAGTATTACTAAATTTTACAAGATGAATATTAACAACATCTACTCTTTGTTTGCCTATAATCCACAAAGGGATTCCTATTGTAGTGGCCAATCCTCCTATGGTCATTAGAGTAAACCCCATCATCGATTTGCCCAGTCCAAATTCTATTCCTCCTGATGAATTAGTAGTAATACCAATATCTCCTAATCCTTGGGAATACATAACGACACCTACAATAAAAACACTAGCCCCGACAATAGTTGCAGCCGTTCCACCCTTAACCATTTTATTTCCTTGATCCAGGGCAAGGGTAAGTTGTTCTTTGTTTAGCTCGTTCATATTAGTTACCCCATATTGACTAGAGTACCATTGAGCATTAATACTGCTTGAGGCCATTAGAATTAACACATAGAAAAATAATTTTTTCATTGTTTAGTTATTTTATTATTTAGTTAAATAAATATACAACTAAAAATTAATAGTGGGTTAAGACAATAAACGGGAAGTAGGTTATGCTCCTACTATAATACTCCCGCTTTCCTGCCATTCTTTGAACTTATGGAATACAAGTCTGCCCTAGTTCTAAAACTGTATATAAGGCTAAGTTTTCGATGTTTAGATAAATATTCGCCTGTTTCTGTATCAATATCCCTTACAAACCGTTTTTACCACAATCCGGGCAATGGTGCTTTTTACTGCCTTTTTCAAAACGGTATCGTTGTTCTTTCATTGAACTTTTTGTTAAAATATTTCGAAATAAGTAATATATTTATTACTTTTGTGTTCATGAAATACAATGAGCTTTTCCGAATATTAAAATTGGATGGTTGGGTAGAAGTAAGGCAAAAAGGTAGTCATGTAATTATGCAGCACCCCACAAAACCAGAAAAATTGACTGTACCTTACCATGCCGGGAAAGAAGTTAAAAAAGGTTTATTGACTGCAATACTTAAACAAGCGAATATTAAAACCACGAAGTGATGAGAAAGCCAAAGATTAAAATAAGCATAACTAAAGAAAATAAAGGATATAGTGCCAATGTTTTGGTAAACGGTAATTTTATTGCGACCGAAGCCGAAACCTTTGAAGAACTCAAAGCAACTATTTTGGAAGCCGTAAACCTTAGCTTTGAAGATAAAGGCTTTATTTATAGCATTGAAGAAATCCAATTTGAATACGACTTGGAAAGTTTCTTTGACTTTTACAAGGTTATCAATGCAAAGGCGCTTTCTGACCGTATTGGAATGAATCAAAGTCTTTTGGCTCAATACATCAAAGGAAGCAAAAAACCTTCCGCAAATCAAACAAAACGTATTCTTAGAGGTGTTCAGCAAATAGGCAGAGAACTTTCTGAAGTTCGGTTTTTGCTCTAAAATGTTTTGTGTTCAAAATGTTCAAGTGTGAACAGTATGAACGCTTTTACATTTTCAAATACTTATTTACTTCTCCTAATGAAATACTCAATTTCTTTGCAATATTCCTTTGAGAATATCCTTTTTGGCTTAATTCTTTAGCTTGTTCAATAAGGTTTTTACGGTCTTTTACTGAAAATTGTTTAAGGTGTTCGCGTTCTGCTCCAAAGCTCAAAAACTCAAATGCAAGGAAATTGAAAGGCTTATCTAATTGGCATACAATCACATTTTCAGTATCAACTGATCTTACTTTATTGTGATGTTAATCTGTCCCTTTTGTCCCTCAAAATACTATCGGGGGACCAGTAAGGGACTAAAAAAAGTAAATTATTAAACAACTAAAAGGAAAAGGGACAATTATTTACATAGCTAAAGTACTGATTTTATTAACTATTAGAAAGGTGAGGAAAGCAGAAGAAAAGTACATTACGATACAAAATGTAAGCACCTACTAATAATCAATCAATTAAGAGGTTAGGGCAACAAATAGGAAACATTTTTCATCAAAAAAGAGCTATTAGGGGGTAAAAAACAGAAAAATTCCATCACTACAATTTAGCCAAAATTTTTATCAAGTCTTTAATTTTTGTGCCACTTCTTTATATTTCTATGGTATTTGCCCCGGCTCTGGCTCTTGATAAATTTCATCCTTCAGATAGGCATGTATTTTTTTAGTGCCGTTTTATCTTCAAAAACCGTTCTGATTATCGTAAGTATTTCATCCTGCAATTGCTTCATATTCATCATGTCAAGCTTTTTAATCCCAGTTCAATTTTCTCAATTCTTGTTTCATTGCCGGACGGTTTTTGTATTCATTCAGCAGTGAATCTTTTAATGCTTTTGCAGCAGGTTGGCCTCCTTTAAGTTTAGCCATTTGTTTTAAGTATTGTACTAGGGAAACATAGACATTACGTCCGGTTTGCTTTGCTTGTATCTCAATGGCGGCTTTGTAATATTCCAACAATTCAGTAGGATATTTCTCTTTTAGGTACTTAGTATATTTAATAATGGTATTAATGCTGTTTGAAGAACTTACTATTGTAAAGAGTTCATCAATCATTTGTTCTTCAATATAAATCTTTGCCAAATCAACTATGGATATTCCACCGTAATAGCCTCGTTTTTTATTTTTCAGTTCGGCAATGAGCTTATTTCTTTTCTCTTCCCAGTCATCCTTTGGGCTGGTTTGTTTATAAATTTTAAAGTATTTAATATCCGAAGTTTTTTCAACAAAGAGTTCTCTTGCCAGTTTATTGTACTTAAAGGCTTGTTTTTGTTGCTTATAAAGCTCAAGTAATTGGTCTTTCCATTGATGAACAGTACCGGGTGCATCACCTTGTTGTGCTATTTTTATACCATCAAGTATAAGCTTTTCGGCTTCTTCCGGGTTGTTTGCTGACAAAGCCTGTTCTACCCTTATTTGTCTGAATTTCTCAAAATGCAAATAGGAATCAATAATATTGTCAGCTTCCGCTGTGCGACCTTCAGATTGCAACAGGTTTATCTTTTGCCCCAAATAGCTTTGTAAATAATACTTTTTACTCCAACCATCTTCTTTGTCCAGCTCAATTATTTTAGCATCAATAAATTCATAGGCAATGTCCATTTGTTTTAAAGATGCAGCTGTATCAAAAAATAATGGTTCCAGGCTATCTCCAACGCCATAATTTCTGTAATCAGAATTTTGCACCTGCTCATAAAGCCAGTTGAAAATTCTTTCTTTCAACTCGTGTGAAGGCTTGTTGTTATTGAGAATATTTTCAATAACCCGGAATGCTTCATAAATTGCACTACCGCATTCGCCCGATGAATCATCCATATACTGAATGGCTTTTACACCCTCCATTGCAATGGCAGCCGAAATGCAAAAAGCCTCATTCAAATTGCCTTTTGAATAATAATCATCAGCCTTTATCTGGAACTGGGTAACATCATTCATGGCTTTATGACTGCTGCGGTAATCTATGAATCCCCGGTAATCGTAATTATCAAAAATGCCGTTTATCTGGCTCTGGTAATAAGGTATATTATCAGTATTCTCTACAGAAACGGGCTTTGAAAAGGCAAGCTTTATTTGATGTCTGAAATCCTGGTTCTTAACCCCAAAGTCAAGCATGAAATTTCTTAATTCTTTAGGCTTGGCATCTTTTATTAATTGTTCCCAACTTTCTTCATCAGGTACTTCTTCATTAGAAGATATAGTAATGGTTTTTTCCTCGTTAATTGCCAGGGCAACCGCAGCAACATGCTTACAGATAGCACCATCATAGGGACAATCACAATAGTAATCAGCCGATTCACTATTATTATCAGCTTTAATCTCTACTTCATAATTACCATAATTGCCCTCAACTTCGGCAAACCAGGTTCCATCGCTACCCTGATTGAGCTGCAAAATATTTCCACTATTGAAGTAATTTTGCCCTCGTTGTAATATTTCAATGGGGATAATATTGATTAATTCTTGTATTGTCATTTTATGCCACAGTTTTCCTCTAATCCAGTTTTTATTTCTTAACCAACATATAAAATACCAATCCTTTCTTTGTAAGCTTATACTTCTGATTAGGACTTTTAGGTGTTTCCGGAATTGTCCATTCTATTAATGCATCCTCTCGTAATTTATTTATAACTGTATAAAGTTGACCTGAAATAGATTTTTGTCCTAATGCTATTGATACTTCTTGTGTAGATAAAGCTCTTGCCAAAAGAAGACCTAATATCTTACCGTAAAGAGACTCCTGCTGTGACTCCTGCTGCAACTCCTGCTGTAACTCTTGCTGTAACTCTTGCTGTTCTTGCTCAAGTCCTTGATTTATATAGTCCTTATACTCCTGCTGTAACTCCTGCTGCCAGGCTTTCAACTCCTGCTGTGGCTTCTCCTTTTTTAGCACATCCGCCTCCATTTGAAAACCAATAACAACAGAATCAAACTCTATCTGATAATCAGGGGTGGTTGAATTATAAGCTTTCCAGTTTTCATCAATCTTATCGAAACCAAATCCGGCATTCTCTGCAAGTTTGACCATACGGAACAGTTTTGCCAATATCGGGTTACGAGGGAGTGAAATATCCTTACTTTTTAATTCCTCAAAGGGTTTTGGTAATCCACCCGGATTGTAGAACTCAATATGGTTGGTGAAAATTCTTACACGAGGACATGCTGGAGAAAAATAATCGGTATGCATGAGCATATTAACCAGGGCTTCACGAATACTTTCAAGTCCCGGGGATAACTCCTGACCAAAACCTTCGGCAGTTAATGAAAACTGTACATCAACCTTTTGTTTTAAGCGAGCAAAGCATTCAAAATAATACTCCCACAGGTTCTCCTGTTCCTCAATTCGGAAGGTGTATCGTTGCTTTGCATCGGAATACGACGTGCCGGGTACTTCCAGTAAATCAACACGAAAATCGGGGAAGTGCTTTTCAATAACATCCCGTTTCCCAAACATCAGTATTCCGGCAAAAGTACACTTGCCATTTTCCATAATGCGGAGTTTCTCTAAAAACTCAGCTTCATCGAAACGGTTGTAGCTTGCATTAGGATTAAAACGTGCCATATAATCCCGGTAACGGTTTAATGAGATATTGTTTAAACTATCACGACCGGTTCCCGGAACCAATTCAGCAGTTTTTGTGCCAAAAGCCCGGTCACGCAACATGCTGTCAATTTCTTCCTGCGTGGCTCGTTGGTCGGCACTTCCACGGCGAATAAAGGTATTGCCCTGGTTGTTGAAATAAACAGGTTTGTTCTTATGCACGGGCACATAAAATGCCAAAACCGTATTATCTTCAAATTGATACAATTCTTGCTTTGTACCAACAAAAACATTGAACTTAGTCCCCCTGAGTGTGTTCAGAAAGTCTTGTTCCAATTTTTCCGCATTACCAACGCCTGTTATTTTAAAGTCTTTACCTTTTTCTGTAACACCCAAAATAATCCAACCGCCATTGGTATTTGAAAAGGCCGAAACCGTTTCCCAAACCGACTTGGGCAACTCACTTCTGGCAGCTTTTACCTCAAAATCTTCCCATTCGAGGGAGGTGAGTTTTTGTATGAGTTTTTCTTTATTCATTAATAATTGAATCGTTTCTAAGTTTTTCCATTGAGAATGACTTTATCAAAGATAAAATATACAACTTATTTGAATTATACAAAGATCATTTCCCAATACAGAAATTCCTGAAAATATTCCCCAAAATCTCATCAGTAGTTACTTCACCCGTTATCTCACCAATATGATAAAGGCATTCGCGTATGTCCTGCGATAACAAGTCTTCTGATAAACCTGAATCAATTCCCTCAA
>JAIOZM010000036.1 GCA_021740585.1 Bacteroidales bacterium | reverse complement strand
AGGTTGGCTCCTTTCAGTCGCGTTTCAGGTTGGCTCCTTTCAGTCGCGTTTCAGGTTGGCTCCTTTCAGTCGCGTTTCAGGTTGGCTCCTTTCAGTCGCGTTTCAGGTTTCAGGTTTGAAGGAGGCTCAACCTGAAACTTGAAACTTCTTTAACCTGAAACTAGAAACTTCTTTAACCTGCAACAAGAAACTTCTTTAACCTGAAACTTGAGAACTCTTTAACCTGCAACTTGAAAAACTTTTCATACTTTTGCAATCAATGGAATATAAGATTTTTATAAAAGACTTTTTACGCTGGAAAGGAGCTAATTTAAAGCAACGAAAATTTATTATTTTCTTAAGTTTTATTGTTGGTTTATTAGGAGGATTAGCAGCCGTATTGTTGAAGAATAGTGTTCATCTTATAAATGTTTGGTTAACAGAGAGTGTTGCTGTTGATCATTTGAATATACTTTATTTTGCTTTTCCTTTAGCAGGAATAACCCTGACCGTTTTATACCTGCGGTTTTTTGTTAAGGATAATATTTCCCATGGTGTTTCCCGAATTTTATATGCCATTTCAAAAAAGAATGGTATCCTTAAAACCCATAATACATATTCTTCGGTTATAGCGAGCGCAATGACGGTAGGATTTGGGGGCTCAGTAGGATTGGAGGCTCCTATAGTCCTTACGGGTGCTGCTTTGGGCTCGAGATTATCACGATTATTAAGACTTAATTATAAGACAACCATATTAATGCTGGGTTGTGGTTCAGCGGGAGCTATTGCTGGTATTTTTAACGCACCTATTGCTGCCATTGTATTTGCTCTGGAGGTTTTGATGCTTGATTTAACTATGTGGTCTATAATACCACTTATGATTTCTGCCACCACAGGAACCGTTGTTTCGTATTTTTTGATGGGCAGGGAAGTTGTTTTTTCTTTTTCAACTGTAGATCCATTTCAATTAAGAGTTGTGCCATTCTACGTTGCACTTGGCGTTATAACAGGTCTGGTGTCGGTGCTTGCCAGCCGGGGCGTGAGAGTGATTGAGAGCCTTTACGTTAAAATTGAAACTCCTATGCAGAAAATTATTCTTGGTGGCACTGTTTTAGGATTGCTGATATTTCTGTTCCCCCCTTTGTATGGTGAAGGATATCTTGCTTTGAAATCAATAATGACAGGAGCTGCTATGGATCTTACAAACGGCAGTCTGTTTTTTGCGTTCCGTGAAAATTTCTGGTGGTTAACAGCTTTCCTTATTTTGGTATTGTTTTTAAAAATTGTTGCCATGTCGGTTACCACCGGTAGTGGTGGCGTAGGTGGCATTTTTGCACCTTCGTTGTTTATGGGCGGACTTACAGGCTATATTTTTTCCACCGTTAATAATCATTTGGGGTTTTTACGAGTTTCTGAGAGGAACTTCACTCTAGTGGGGATGGCAGGTATTATGGCAGGAATAATGCACGCACCATTGACAGCGATTTTTCTTATTGCGGAGATTACCGGTGGTTACACTTTGTTTGTACCTTTAATTCTGACCTCGGCGATTTCGTACCTAACAGCTATCTATTTTGAGCCCCACTCAATTTATACTGAAAGATTGGCTAAGCGCGGGGAATTGATCACACACCATAAAGATAAGGCAGTATTGACTTTGCTAAATTTAAAATCTGTTATTGAAAAAGATCTTAAACCCGTTCACCCCGACGATAGTCTTGGGGATCTGGTGAAAATTATATCAAAATCAAAAAGAAATATTTATCCCGTAGTGGATGAAGATCAGATATTGTACGGCATTGTATTACTGGATAATGTGAGAGAAATAATTTTTAGTCCTGAAATGTACGATTCAACAAAAGTCTCAGACTTGATGATTTTACCGCCAACCTTAATTGATGCAAATTTACCTATGACAGAAGTAATGAAAAAGTTCGAAGAGAGCGATGCCTGGAATCTTCCTGTGGTACAAGACGGAAAGTATGTTGGATTTATCTCTAAGGCTAAAATATTTAATCAATACAGAAAGTTATTGGTTCAGTTTTCGGATGAGTAAAAAATAGTGTTTTTGGAATTGAAATCGATTCTTGTAATACCTGTGCCTGATAATACCTGTGCCAGTTTTTTAAGGTATTCAATTTCATTGAAAGCTTTTCAGGATTTGTTTATTTCTCATGTTGTGATATCAGATTCAAAGCACTAAATTTGAGAGCCAGAATTTACCCAATAAGGGCTATTATAAATAATTACAGGTAAGAGTTAATGGCACAGCCAGACACAGTTACCATAACTAAAATAAAAAAATGAAAAGAGACACTGAACTATTTAAAATAATCGAAAAAGAAAAACTTCGTCAGAAACAAGGAATAGAGTTGATAGCATCTGAAAACTTTGTAAGTGAGCAGGTTCTTGAAGCAATGGGCTCCTGTTTAACTAATAAATATGCTGAAGGCTATCCCGGAAAAAGATATTATGGTGGGTGTGAAGTTGTAGATTTATCCGAACAACTTGCTATCGATCGTTTATGTGAATTATATGATGCCGAATATGCAAATGTTCAACCGCATTCCGGTGCTCAGGCTAATATGGCTGTTTTCTTAACGGTGCTTAATCCTGGCGATACCTTTATGGGACTCGATCTTGCACATGGAGGTCATCTTTCGCATGGCTCGCCGGTAAATAGCTCCGGCTTATTATATAATCCGATATCGTACGGACTCGACGAAGAAACCGGAAGGATTAATTATGATACGATGGAGGCGATAGCCTTAGAGCAAAAGCCTAAATTAATAGTTGGTGGAGCATCGGCCTATTCAAGGGAGTGGGATTATGCCAGAATGCGTACCATTGCTGATAAAATCGGAGCACTTTTTATGGTTGATATGGCTCATCCTGCTGGTTTAATAGCCGCTGGATTGCTTGAGAATCCTTTAAAATATGCTCATATTGTTACTTCCACTACTCATAAAACCTTGCGTGGACCCCGTGGCGGGATTATCCTGATAGGAAAAGATTTTGATAATCCATTCGGAAAGGCAACCAAGAAAGGTGAGATAAGGAAGATGTCATCCTTAATTGATTCTGCCGTATTTCCAGGCATTCAGGGAGGTCCTCTGGAGCATGTAATCGCTTCAAAAGCAGTGGCATTTGGTGAGGCACTTCAACCGGAGTTTAAAGTGTATCAGCAGCAGGTAAAGAAAAACGCAACTGTAATGGCTGAAAGTTTTATTAAGCTTGGATATAAAGTGGTTTCGGGTGGAACAGATAATCACTCTATGTTAATCGACCTGAGGACAAAAGTACCTGAAGTAACAGGTAAAATGGTTGAAAATACATTGGTTCTGGCTGATATTACCGTAAACAAAAATATGGTACCATTCGATAGCAGATCTCCATTTCAAACTTCTGGAATCAGAGTTGGAACACCTGCTCTGACCACCCGAGGGATAAAAGAAGATCTTATTCCTGAAATTATAACACTCATGGATAAGATTATTGTGGATATTGAAAATCCGGATGTGATTCCTGCAGTAAGAAAAAAAGTGAATGAAATGATGAATAGTTTCCCAATGTTTGCAGGATAAAATGGAGTGGTTTCAATATGCCTTAATTGTATTGGCAGGCTTTTTCTCCGGTTTTATTAATACTCTTGCAGGAAGTGGTTCTTTAATCACTCTTCCTCTTCTCATTGCTTTGGGCTTGCCCGCAAATGTGGCGAACGGAACAAATAGAATTGCTATCTTTCTTCAGAATGTGGTTGGAGTATCCAGTTACAAGAGTCAGAAGGTATTCGAATTTAAGTCATCCATTAATCTCGTAATTCCTGCGGTTATTGGTTCAATTCTTGGCGCATTTCTGGCGGTGGATATAAATGAAGAGTTAATGACAAAGCTGATTGGAGGATTGCTTGTTTTTATGTTTTTCTTCATATTGCTGAAACCATCAAAATGGCTGAAGGAGCAGCAGGTAAAAGCTCCCTTACCCTATTGGGCCAGAGCCATCGTGTTCTTTATCATTGGCTTATATGGAGGTTTTATTCAGGCCGGGGTTGGTTTTTTTCTTTTAGCAGGATTGGTTCTTGGGGCGGGTTATGATCTGGTAAAGGCAAATGCTATTAAGGTCTTTATTGTTTTAATTTATACAGGTTTTGCTATCATTGTTTTTCTCATAAATGATCAGATAAATTTTAAATATGGATTAATTCTCGCAGCAGGAAGTATGATTGGAGCCTATGTAGGTGCTCGCTTTGCTGTTAAATGGGGACCTAGATTTGTGAGATATCTGTTACTGGTTGTACTTATTTTAGCAGCTGTGAAGATGTTGGGGATAGTGGGGTAGAGGGGTGGTAACTCACGGTTCAATAATATACTTAATAAATCCTCTCTGTTTGGGGTCCTCAGATTTTGAAAATTTTGCACTGCGGGCTGCTTTTAGAACGGCCTCATCAATGCAGTCGTCCTGGTAAGTACGATCTTCAATTCTTGCACTAACAACATTCCCTTCGCTATCAACATCAATTTGGACTTGTATAACAATCTTGCTAGTAACTAAACATGCATTAACGTTTGGAATGGGTAGTGTCCCAACAACTTTTCGTGTGCCTAATCCGTAAGAAATCCCATTCCCTAATCCGCCACCGTTTCCATAATTATCGGCTCCCGGCTGTCCACCCAGACTGCCCTGATTGCCGCTACCCTGGGTAACACCTTCTGAGCCTTCACCGGTACCAACACCTTTGTTGCCACCAAATGCACTTTCCCCTAGCTTACGAATTTCTTCAGCTTGTTTGCGTCTTTCTTCCGCCAGCTTGGCTTCCTTGATTTTTTCTTGTCTGATTCTTTCCTCCTCAATCCGTTTTTCTTTTTCTATCCTGTCTTCCTCAATTTTCTTTTGCTTTTGCAATTCCTGCTCCCTGATTTGTTCCGGAGTTGGCTTGTTTTCTTTAACGGGAGCTTCCTCATAATCCTGAACAAGCTCCGGAGTTTTTTCCACAACAAGTTGATTTACAACAGGAGTTTGGGTAGCTTGTTCAGTGGTTTCTTCAAAGGCTTCAGTAGTAGATGCTTCTCCAGCCTGAAGATCATCTCCCTCAGGTTCAATGTCTCCAAAACCGCTATCGTCAATACCGAAATTTACAAGAATTCCTTCTTCTTCGGGTGGTGGATCAGGATAACTAAAGCCGAAGAATATCAATAAGAAAGCGATGATAAGATGGAATATCGTCGTTCCTATTAGTCCGTTCCGGTTTAAATTTGCCATGATTACATCGGGCGTGTGCCGAGAATTACTTTTAATTTATTTCTTTTTGCAATATTTATAAATTGCATAACCTGATCCCATGCAAGATTTTCATCTGCATTCAGTCGTACAGTAGGATTGCCGGTTTTCCCGGCGAGAAGTTCTATGAGTTTCGATTCAAGAAGATCCTGACTTATTTCTTCGCCGTCAACATAGTATTTTAGTTCCTTTGAAATTGACACACTCAGCTCGGGAGAGGAAACCGTTTGATTATTACTATGAGGCAAGTCAACGTCACTGACACCAGGAACAATAAGTGTTGAAACAATCATAAAAAATATCAATAATAAAAACACTATGTCTGTCATTCCCGACATAGCAAAATTGATATTTATTTTATTTCTGCTCGCAATTGCCATCAGATCTTTTCTTTTAAAACCACCTTAATATTATTTTGGGCAGCTATGTTCATTACATTTACGGTTTCTTTAACGGTGGCATTCCCTTCAATTATAAAACTTACTGTAGGATCGGCCTGCCCGGCGAGTTTACTAATAAGCAATGATTCCAGATTCTCAAATGCAATAATCCTGCCATCGAGAGCAACCTTACCGTCAGAGTATAGCTCAATCACTGGAATATGAGTTGTAGTAACCACGGCCTGGCCTTTTTGAGGAAAAAGAAGTTTGAGAGCATTTGGAGCAATCAGGGTAGAGGTAAGCATAAAAAATATAAGCAATAAAAACACTATGTCAGTCATTCCCGACATACTATAATTTACATTTACCTTATGTTTTGACCTGATACTCATAAATTCAAACTCTAAACATTAATTCCAAACTTCCTCTGCCTAAACCGATTCATTCAAAAGATCCATGAACTCTGTTGTCCCTGCTTCAAGATTATTTACTACTTTCTCCACTTTTGCAACCAGAGTATTATAGGCGAAATATGCAATGATACCAACTATAAGTCCTGCAACTGTAGTGATAAGTGCGGTATAAATACCCTGAGACAGCTGCGAAACATCAATGTTATTTCCGGAGGTCGACATCTCCATAAACGCCTGAACCATTCCAATTACGGTGCCAAGAAACCCAATCATTGGAGCACCTCCTGAAACAGTTGCCAGAGTTGGGAGTCCTTTCTCTAATTTATACACTTCCAAACGGCCGACATTCTCAATAGCTGCTGATACATCAGGGAGAGGACGACCTAATCGGCTAATCCCTTTTTCAATCATTCGGGCAACCGGATTATTCGTTGAAAGGCATAATGATTTTGCGGCATCAATTTTTTCATCCATTATATAATCCCGAATGCGGTTCATAAAATTCATATCGATATTTTGAGCCTTTTTAATGGCAAAATACCTTTCGAAAAATATGTACACGGCCACAATTGAAAGGATTATTATAGGTAACATAACCCAACCGCCTTTCATAGCCAGTGTAAGAAAAGTTTCTTCACTTGTTCCTGTTGAAGTTAATTCAGTTGTTTCGGAAGTGATGATTTGTAAAATAGTAAGTATATCCATTGTTACTGCGATTTTTAGCAAAATTATATAAAAAAAACGGGATATACTCTTTTGTAGTATATCCCAGTTTAAAAAGTTAATAACAAACGAGATTGTGTATTGGTGTGGCAGTGTGGTGATGAGGTGATGGAAAATATGCAATCCACAACTATACCACTCAGAGCTACCAATGCAATCTAGTGATGAAAAATAAATTTAATCTGTAAATAGTAAACAAGTGCACCGGATAAATATCCTAAAAATGCAAGCAATGATATTTTCTTAAGATACCAAATGAAATCTATCTTTTCTAGTCCCATGGCTGCTACTCCGGCTGCAGAACCAATGATTAATATACTTCCACCTGTACCGGCAGTATAAGCTAAGAACTCCCAGAATACTCCATCCACCATAAAGTTGGACGCATATGCTACAGCATTAGGATCAACTAAAGCAAGTGCTTCCAGAGTCTCTTTGGTTTCAACGGGGTACATTCCCATGGCTCCTGCAACTAAAGGAACATTGTCAACAACAGCAGATAGTATACCGATTGCAAGATCGATAAGATAAATTGATTTGAGATTTTCATCCAGATATTGAGAGAGGATATTTAATTGTCCGGCCGATTGAAGAGCAGCAACGGCACTTAAAATTCCCAAAAAGAAAAACACTGTTGGCATATCAATCCGGGTAAGTATAGCAGAAACTTTTAGTTTCGATTTAATCTCCTGTTTTTTGTCTTTATGTATAATTTCAGAAACAAGCCAAATTACCGAAAGAGATAGTAACATTCCCATGTAGGGAGGAAGGTGTGTAAGTGTTTTAAAAACAGGAACAAAAAGGAGTCCTGAAACACCCATAATCAGCATCAGCTTTCTTTCGAAGGCAGTAGCAAATTCTTTTTCACCTTCTTTAATAACAGGACGTGTAACCTCTCCTTTCATGGTGAAGCTTAATAAAATAAGTGGAATTACCATGGTAAACATACTCGGTAAAAACACCCTTGTTATAATTGCAAGTGCGGTTACTTGTCCACCTATCCAAAGCATAATAGTTGTTACATCTCCGATAGGAGACCATGCACCACCCGCATTGGCTGCTAATACTACCATACTTGCATAAAACCACCTTGTTTTTTTATCATCAATGAGTTTTCTGAGTAATGCAACCATTACAATGGTTGTTGTTAAATTATCGAGAGCTGCTGACATAAAAAATGTCAGGAAGCTTAAAATCCAAAGAAGCTTCACCTTATTTAAGGTCTTTATTTTATCTGTAATGAGTCTGAAACCTTCATGCTGATCAATGATTTCGACAATGGTCATTGCACCTAACAGAAAGAACAGAATTTCGGAGATTTCTCCCAGATGATGAATTATCTGATTATGAACTATCCATTCTTTCATTATCTCCAACCAATGATGAGATAATTCACCGTGTGATTGAGCCAGAGCACCAACAAATTCCTGAGCACCTGCGGCATCAAGGTTTTCATGACCCATGACAAAATTCTGAAAGCCAGGACTGAATCCCTGAGTAAGAATATCAAATGCTCCCAGGATAAAAGCAACCCAAACCAGTGTTCCGATTGCGAGTGCTGATACAGCTTTGTCAACTTTAAGCGGATGCTCTAAAGCTATTGCTGCATAACCAAGCACGAAGATTACGACCATTGCAATAAACATAATAATATTTTTTTTTGGTTAATTTGAAAGTGCAAATATAGCAAAGCATATTTTAAATGAAATTTGTTTTTTATGAACATGTTCTTAAACAATTTGTTCTTAGTTAATATAGTATAGAATCTATTGTTTTTTGCCTTCTTTTTGTTTTAAATTTTGAACAATCGGTCAAAAGAGAATACAACACTAACTCAGAATTTATTTCACCCTAATTAATTTTATTCTATTTTTGCATCAAAATTAAAATCAATACTATGGCTTATAACTTATTAAAAGGGAAAAAAGGAATCATCTTTGGTGCTCTTAATGAAATGTCAATCGCCTGGCAGGTTGCCGAGAAAGCCCATGAAGAAGGAGGGGTTTTTACCTTGTCAAATACGCCTGTAGCCTTGCGCTTAGGTACATTAGAAGAACTTGCTGCTAAAACTAATTCAACAATTATTCCAGCCGATGCCACAAGTGTTGAGGATATTGAAAAAGTTTTTAAGGAGAGCATGGAGATTTTCGGAGGTAAAATTGATTTCATTCTCCATTCAATAGGAATGTCGCCAAATGTCAGAAAAGGAAAAACTTATGATGATCTGGATTATAATAATTTTCACAAGACATTAGATATTTCAGCATTATCTTTTCATAAAATCATGCAGGTTGCCAGAAAACTTGATGCAATTAATGATTGGGGATCGGTGGTTGCATTGAGCTATGTTGCTGCACAACGTACCCTTTACGGTTATAATGACATGGCTGATGCAAAGTCTCTGCTCGAATCTATTGCACGGAGTTTCGGATATATTTACGGAAGAGATAAGAAAATAAGAGTAAATACTATTTCCCAATCACCTACAAGAACCACAGCCGGAAGCGGCGTTAAAGGTATCGATACGCTGATTGACTTTACAGAAAGAATGTCCCCTCTGGGTAATGCTGATGCTGAGGATTGTGCAAACTATTGCATCACTCTTTTTTCCGATCTCACAAAAAAAGTTACCATGCAAAATTTATTTCACGATGGCGGCTTCTCAAGTATGGGAATGAGTATGAGAGCTATTAATCAGTATAATAAGAGCTTCGAGGACTGCAAATAGATTGTTACTTACATGTGCACTGATCCCGAATTTCTGATCCCCATACCTAAGGGAGGAATTCGGGACTACCACATCACCAAACCACATCCCGAAAAATAAAAAATCTCCGATTTTTGTAATTTTTCGAGCCTGCCTGCCTCGCTTTTGCATAGCTACAGCGGAGCAAAGCCGGACAGGCAGGGATTCTCGAATTTCTAATACGGCTATTTCGACTTATTTCGACTGCGCTCAATAACCACCGCTCAATAAACTATCCGAAAGAAATTCGGGACCACCAAACCATTTTTTTTCCTATCTTAGTCCGGTACAAACTGATACCTACTTTTATGATTGGAAAAATTCTGCTTATTTTATTTTATTTCCTGTTTCCGGTAATTATAATTTATGCCGTTGGCAAAAATGCTATTGTTAAGAGAATAGGAACGATTGTGATTTGTTATGCCGCCGGTCTTTTAATTGGCAATATAAATATTTTACCTGAAAATATATACTCCTTGCAGGATATGATAACCACCATTACCATTCCTCTTGCCATACCTTTACTGCTTTTCTCAGAGAATATACGAAAATGGATTGGCATGGCCAGAACAACCGCCATTTCCTTGTTATTGGGTTTAGTCTCAGTTGTAGTTATGGTATTTATTGGCGATCTTATCTTTAGGGATATTCTTACAGATTCATGGAAAATTTCAGGAATGCTAGTAG
Organism: Bacteroidales bacterium; assembly: GCA_021740585.1. GTDB lineage: Bacteria > Bacteroidota > Bacteroidia > Bacteroidales > JAGLSB01. The sequence continues at coordinate 29,730 of JAIOZM010000036.1, read as the reverse complement.
GCGTGTATTCAGGAGGAACGCCTAATCTGGCTGCTATTTCAGAAATGCTGAAGGTTGATGAGGATTTGTATATAGTAACCCATACCACTGATCTGATTGTTGGAGCTTTTGTTCTATTATTCCTCATAACCATTGGGCAATCCTTCTTTCGTTTGTTTTTAAAAAAATATAAAGGGGACGAAAAAGATGAAACTTTGGATTACGATCCAGCAATGATCCAGGATTTTGAGTCTTATGAAGGTATATTTGAAAAAGCCAATATAAGGGCATTGCTTAAAGCCTTGGGATTGTCTGCTCTGTTTTTTGCATTTGGAGGAGGTTTAAGTTTTCTTGCAGGGCCTAATTATAAAATGCTTGTTGCCATTTTAACGATTACTACTCTTGGTATTCTGGCTTCACTTAACTCTAAAATTAATGCGCTCCCAAAAACATTTCCTCTGGGTATGTATTTTATATATGTATTCAGTATTGTTGTGGCTTCTATGGCTGATTTAAATGAGATTTTCGCTCATGGTCAATCCATCGTAATCTTGTCGATTTTCCTGTTTATTTTATTGGCGGTAATAGGATCTTTGCTTTTACATGCTATTCTTTCATGGATTTTTAATATTGATGCTGACCATTTTATTATTACATCGGTCGCCCTTTCAATGTCTCCTCCCTTTGTACCTGTTGTAGCTGCTGCTTTAAAAAACAGGGCGCTTGTTTTACCCGGATTGATCCTTGGGATAATTGGTTATGCCCTGGGGAATTATTTGGGAGTATTGGTGGCATTTCTTCTTAAATAGCCGGAATGTGAATCTTATTGGATAAAAAAAATATTGAAATGATCGTTTTGCTAAAAAATATTTCTTCGCTGTTGCAAATTGATGATGAAGAGCTTTCATACAGAGCTGGGAAATCTATGATGGAAGTTCATAAAATTAATGATGCTTTTTTATTGATTGAAGATGGAGTTATCTCTGACTACGGAAGTATGAAGGATTTACCCAAAGATGCTGAATTTCAAGCAACCAAAGTGAGAGATTTGCAAAATAAGATGGTATTTCCTGCATTTAATGATAGTCATACCCATTTGGTCTATGCCGGAAGCAGAGAGATAGAATATATTAATAAAGTAAAAGGACTTAGCTATGAAGAAATAGCAAAAAAGGGTGGGGGAATTCTGAATTCTGCTAATTTGCTTCATAACACATCGGAGGATGAACTTTACAGGCAGTCGGTGCCAAGGATTCTGGAGATTATGTCGCAGGGAACAGCCGCAGTAGAAATAAAAAGCGGCTATGGACTGAATACCGAAGATGAATTAAAAATGTTGAGGGTAATAAGGCGAATAAGGGAAAACTTTCCCCTTATTGTAAAATCGACCTTCTTAGGAGCGCATGCGGTACCGGCAGAATACAAATCAAGACAAAGCGAATATGTCGATAAAATAATTAATGAGATGATTCCCGTGGTAGCTTCTGAGGAGCTTGCAGAATACATTGATGTTTTTTGCGATGAGGGTTTTTTCAGTATGGAAGATACCGACAGAATTCTTAATGCAGGTTTAAAGTACGGACTCAGACCAAAAATTCATGCCAATGAATTAGCTTTTTCAGGTGGGATACAAACAGGTGTAAAATACAACGCTTTATCAGTCGATCATTTAGAATTTACCGGGGAACAAGAAATAGAAGTATTGAAAAACAGTGAAACCATGCCTACCATTCTTCCGGGAGCTTCACTTTTCCTTGAAATGCGCTATGCACCTGCCCGGCTAATGATTGATTCAGGACTTCCGGTAGCATTGGCTTCCGATTTCAATCCCGGATCATCTCCTTCAGGAAATATGAAACTTATTATGTCTCTGGCTCTTATAAAACTTCATATGCTCCCTGAAGAAATACTAAATGCAGTAACTCTAAACTCTGCTTACGCTATGGGTATTTCTGATGTTACAGGTACAATAAGTCGTGGCAAGCTGGCTAATTTGATAATAACAAAACCGATTCCAGGTTTTGAATATTTTCCCTATGCTTATGGCTCTGATTTGATTTCTGATGTATTAATAAATGGGGTTTCGGTGAAATAGTTGGAGAGGATCTTAATGAGATGGCTGCTATTTTATCTTGAAGTTTTAGTATTGAGTATTGCCTTCCATTCGGGAGGCTTTTTTGTTTGAGAAGCCGGGAAGAAATAAATACGATTGCGCACCCTTGGCGCTGAGGAAATATATAATCAATAGCCCCACGCGATGCATGGGGCTATTGAATTTCGCACCTTTGGCGCTTGAATAGTACTCTTTAAGAAGTAAATTCATTTTGACGGATATTCTAAGCGCCAAAGTCAGGTAATCTTATTTATGGGTTTAATAGTTTTCGCTCGAAGAATTCTCCGGTTTATATATTTATTCACCATAGCTAGGAAGGATAACTAATGATTGCGCACCTTTGGCGCTGAGGAAATATATAATCAATAGCCCCACGCGATGCATGGGGCTATTGAATTTCGCACCTTTGGCGCTTGGAGAGTACTCTTTAAGAAGTAAATTCATTTTGACAGATATTCTAAGCGCCAAAGCCAGGTAATCTTATTTATGGGTTTAATAGTTTTCGCTCGAAGAATTCTCCGGTTTCGCACCTTTGGCGCTTGAAGAGTACTTTTTAAGAAGTAAATTCATTTTGACAGATATTCTAAGCACCAAAGGTGCGTAATCAAAAACCAGGAGCACAGCTCCTGGTTATCCCACTAAATATTCTTTAGCGCCAAAGGTGCGCAATCATTAAAAATCTGTTTAATCATCAAATATCAAAATTCAACCAAACCCTCCAAATAAAAAACTACCTCACCACCAATTTCAACTCTGTCACCCAAATATTTACAGTTTAACGAACCTTCTCTGGAGGAAATCTGCATTGCGCTAAGCTCTGTTTTATTTAGCCGTTTCGACCAATATGGAATGAGAGTTGTATGGGCGGAACCTGTAACATAATCCTCGTCAATACCGGCAGCTGGTGCAAAGAATCTAGAGACAAAATCTTTATTATTTCCCGGCGCCGAAACAATAACACCTCTTTTAGTGCATTCTGTAAGCTTTCTAAAGTCGGGCTTTATGGCCAGGATATCCACTTCCGATCCATAAATAAGCAAATGATCCTCCCTGCCTTTCCATATTTCCTCAGGTTTTCTTCCTATAGCCTCAACAATTTCTTTTTCTTCAGTAACTTCCTCAATAGTATCAGAAGGGAAATCCAAAACATAAAGATTCTCCTCTTTTCTAACCTTCAACAAACCTGATTTCGAATTAAACACGATTTCATTTCCTTTAATATCAAGTTTTTCAAATGCAACTGCAGCTGCCGCCAGAGTTGCATGTCCACAGAGATCAACTTCTGTTTTCGGTGTGAACCAACGAATGTGGAAACCATTGGTTTCACGCACGAAGAATGCCGTTTCAGCAAGATTATTTTCTGCAGCGATTTTCTGCATCATTGGGGTGCCAATCCATTTGCCCAACGGACAAACGGCTGCAGGATTACCTTTAAATCTTCTGGAAGTAAATGAATCGACCTGAAAAATAGGGATTTTCATGTTTTTGAATTTTTATAAACTAATACAAATATAAGTTTTTGTATGTGAACATGCATGTATCGTCCATAAAAAAGCCTGCAGCTCAAAGGAACTGCAGGCACTCACAGATAGGTTTATTAGTGTTAGTTAAGGAGACCTCTTTTTGCTAAAAGAGCTTCAGGACCGGGAGCCTGGCCTCTGAAATTTACGTATAGTACCATTGGATCTACTGTTCCGCCTTTCGATAATACATTATCGCGGAAAGCTTTAGCTACAGTCTGATTATATAAATCACCAGTTTCTTTAAAGGCTATAAATGCATCAGAGTCTAATACCTCTGCCCAAATATATGCGTAATAACCCATGGAATATCCACCGGCGAAAATGTGACTGAAATACGGACTCCTGTAGCGAACAACAATCTCATCGATGAGACCAATTTCATCTAGGGTTGCCTTTTCGAATGCATTCACATCTTCAATATTTGCATTCTCAACAGTTAATTCGTGATAGGCCTTATCGAGAAATGTAGCCGACATAAATTCAGTAGTTGTGAATCCCTGGTTAAAATAACTGGAGGCCTGAAGTTTCTTAACAAGATCTTCCGGGATTATTTCTCCTGTTTTATAATGCTTTGCATAGGTTTTTAATACTTCAGGCTCAAATGCCCAGTTTTCCATAATTTGAGAAGGCAGCTCAACAAAGTCACGACTTACACTTGTTCCGGCTAAACTTGAATACGTGCAATTTGAAAGTAATCCGTGCAGTGCATGTCCAAATTCATGGAAAGTTGTTGAAACCTCATCAGAGGTTAAAAGGGAAGGGGTGTCACCGGTTGGTTTTGTAAAATTGAAATTGGTTGTAACCACTGGGCGAATATCCACTCCATCCATTTTTTTCTGTCCACGGTATTCACTCATCCAGGCACCTGCACGCTTGCTTGCTCTTGGGAAAAAGTCCATATATAAAATTCCAACATGAGTTCCATCGGCTTCTTTTACCTCAAAAACCTGAACATCTTCCTGATATTTTGGAACATCTGTCAATCTTACAAATTGCAGTCCATAGAGATTAGTAGCTAATTGAAAAGCGCCGTCTCTTACATTATCGGCAACAAAATACTGACTCAAAGTTTCTTCATCAAGAGCGTATTTTTCTTGTCTGAGTTTTTCGGTATAATACCACCAATCCCACGATTCTATCTCAAAATCCAGACCTTCTCTGTCAACCATAGCTTGTAACTCGGCCAGTTCCTGTTTTGCTTTAGCAAGACCAGGGGTCCAAACTTTCAAAAGAAATTCCTGAACATTTTCAGCATTTTTCGCCATATTTTCTTCCAGAATATAGTCGGCGTGACTATTATATCCTAGTAAACGGGCTCTTTCAGCTCTTAGTTTAACAATTTCTTTAATGATTTCCTTATTGTCGTTTTCATTATCGTTATTGCCTATCATGCAATAAGCTGTATGTAGTTTTTGTCTCAATTCACGGTTTTCGGAATAAGTAAGGAAGGGCAGCATACTTGGCTTTTGAACGGTAAACATCCATTTTCCTTCTTCACCATTCTCGGCTGCTGTTTCAGCTGCAGCAGATTTAACACCTGAAGGAAGTCCGGAAAGGTCGGCTTCATTATCAATAATAAGTTTGAAGTTATTTATTTCAGCAAGCACATTTTTACCAAAATTTACCGAAGCCAGAGACAATTTCTCATTAATTTTCTTAAGTTTTTCTTTGTCTTCTTCATTTAAATTAGCTCCGCCTCTGACAAAATATTTGTAGGTTTTTTCCAAAAGCATGGAATCTTCGCCCTGGAGTTTAGATTCTACCTGATTGTCGTAAACAGCTTTTACTCTGGCAAACAAGTCTGTATTCATTCTTATCCCATCTTGATGAGCCGATTTAACAGGAGATAAGGTTGTTGCAATTTCCTGCATTTCAGGGCCTGTGAGTGAACTATTTAAGTTTGAAAAAACAGAATTAACCTGGTCTAACAACATACCTGATCTTTCCAGAGCAACGATAGTATTCTCAAAGTCAGGAGCTTCAGGATTTGCGATTATATCATTAATTTCTGCATCATGAAGTTTCATTGCTTCCTGTGTGGCAGGAACAAAGTGTTCAAGCTTAATTTCTTCGAATGGAGGAACACCAAAAGGAGTGCTAAATTCTGATAAAAGAGGGTTTTTCATTTCTTTGTTTTTTTCAAGACTATTGCATGCTGAGAGCGTAATAAGCAATAACAGCATAAAGATGGATAAGTTTTTCACGATCGCTAAAATTTTATTATTATTTTAAAAATTACGGGCCGTAAGTTAACTAAAGCGGCTAAAATAAACTATGTTGCTTAATATGAAATTTATTTATTTACACATTACCCGACGTAATAATCATATTCCACTGAGCAGCATGCAACATCCCCGGTTTCAAAGCCTGTACCCCAAATACAACATTGCAAATCCCTCCATAAAGTAGTCATTCCCGACTCTGAAATTCATGGGCAAAATTTCAACAATAATTTTTTGACCTGCCGGCATAATTTTTATCCCACCACCAAATTTGAATGTTAAGTCTGAGCTGCGAAAGTACTCTGAATATTCGTTTCCGGGGGGATAACCTCCTGTTCCAATGAGTCCTTTTTTCTGGTTTAAGGCAGGACCGGCAACCAAAGTCAGGGAAAGACCCCTGAATCGTAATAAATCGAAATTAAAATCAAAGTCTATATTAATGGAATTGAAGTACATATCGGGCACATCGGTTACGAATCGTGCACCAAAAAAACCTATGCTTAATTCGGGATTAAAACTAAGACGATTATAGTTGAAACCTCTTAAATAGGCCAGAGAAATGACAGGGCCTCCACCCATTAGTTTATCCCCGTCTGATATTCCTATTCCTGCACCAAATAGCAGAGCATTTGTTCGTTCGGTACTTTGTGAATAAGACATTAAAAATGAACTGAGAATCAGAATAAAAGTGACAAGTTTTCTCATAGTAATTTTAGATTGAAAATTTATTAGTTTATAAAATCTATTTTGGAATTTGAAAACAGACCACTATTATTTTATAAATTCCCTCAGGCTTTTAATTAATTGTTGATCTATAATTAAGTCGGGATTATTATAACTGGCTATATTGATTGATCTTTCGAGGGGAACTTCTTTTAGAATATGATTCATTCCTTCAATGATCAGCAATTCTGATTTCGGTGCAGCCTCATGTAATTTTTCAGCATCTTTTACTTCTACCTGAATATCTGTTGTTCCTTGTACAATTAATATTCTTGTTTTTAATAAGCTAATCTCATTAGATGGATTGTAGGACATGTATTCCCTTAAAAAAGGCTGTACAGAGGGGCGAAACAGACTTAGAAGATACGGATTTATATATTTTACTTCAAAACCGGCAAGCATACTATCAATTAATATAGCCGCCTGATCAGCCAATTCTTCGTTTTGGGCTCTTAACTGCCTGATAATGGTAGTGCCAATCGCCTCGGAAGGTCCTGCCACAGAGATAAATCCTTTCAGCTTATTATTTTTAGCCACTTCCATTCCAACAAGTGAACCCTGACTGTGTCCAAGGATATATTTGTTACCAAATCTTTTATCTGTTTTCAGATACTGAAAGCAAAAATTAGCATCTTCTATAATGTCTTCAAATCTTATATCAGCTTCGTTAATGTGATTGTTTCCGGGTATAAATCTTTTATCATAGCGAAGACTTGCAATTCCTTGTGCAGCCAATCCTTCGGCCAGATATTTCAAATGATTATTTAACATGAAGGAGTTATTTCCATTCTTATCGGTAGGTCCTGATCCCGCAATTATTAAGACAACCGGGGGTTTTTTAATATTTTCAGGAATTAGAAGGGTAGACCCCAACTTAATTTCTCCGTTATACAGTTCATTCTCCTCTGTAGAAATCTGGGCTTTCCCTTGAAAAAAAAGAAAAAAAACCACTGTAAGACTAATGGTCAGTGCTTTAATGTTCATAACTTAAATTTTAAAAAATTGAAAGAAAGCCTAAATTACCACAAATTATTAGGTAAAAAGTCATGAAATATTAGATATTTTTTGCAAATATATCAATGTAGGTAAAATACTATTTTTTGACAGGATTTCTTTGTTTCGTTATTTATTTCTTAAATATTGAAGAGTCCGGTTTATAAGGTTTTGGGTTTGTCATCAGGTATTTATTAAAAAAACTCCTTTTTTTGTCACTTTTTCTTTAATAAGGAGTATAAAGTTTAAGGGTTTACTCATTTATGATGGAAATTCAATTTGTCATACTGCTTATTATTTTTATTCCACCACTGGTCAAATTTTATTTAACCTTAAATATGGTTGTGGATGGAGATAAAGAAGATATTCCAAATTCTACTGAGGATGGTTATTTAATGCGTTTTCCTGGTGGAATAATTGAATATTTCAGAGAAGAGGAAAATGTTCATCGTCTGGTAACATCCAGGCCTGATTCAGTGGAAAATACAGTTACATTTAATATTAAGGAAATTAAGGGTTTACGTAAAACCATTTTATACCAAATCCCTGTCCAGCAAAATTCAGAAAATATATGCAGGTTTTATAAGCAACAATTAGCCGAATCACAGTTTGATATTATTTATTCCGACGAAGATTCAAATCTTGGTGATCCGGCTGACTGGTATAAAAAAGTTTTTATGACTGAAAAGAATGTATTTGCATGGAAAGATCTTTCAGAAATGATGCTTGGAAAGCTTTTTTGTTATTTTTCTGCAGTTAAAAAGGAAAATCACAAAGATATTTACATTTCTATTTTTGCAGTAAATCACTTCAGGAATAATAAAAGTACCGGAGTTTTTATTTTTTTAAGTAAGTAATAATATTGGTTTTTAAAATAGGAAAACCATTCCCAATTATTTTAATTCCACTAACTTTTTCATCAATTCACTTTCTCTTCACGTTTTTACCTCCCTCTTCCGAAAGCTATCAGGTCCCCCCTTATGCTTCCACTGCACAAGAAAAGCAATGAGGCTGGTCTGTCGCTAAACCATTATGCTCTATATTGCGAATCACATAACCACATAACCACATATTTTTCTAACCCATCCTCTTTGCCGACTGATAAAAGAAATATGCCCCAAAGGCCATTAAAGCATGCGAAATATCTAAATAATTGAACCAGGTATGAATTGACCAATGATTCTTGAAAAAGAGGGCGGAGGCTATTGCAAAACTCAGACCCACAAGCATATATTTACTTACATCTGTTCTGGATTTCCAAAAAACATATAAATGCAGAGGGGTATTGATTATTAGAAGTCCAAAGGCCGAATGAAGCTCGACAAACCGGAAGTTCAGGGATGAAAAGGTCAGGGTCATGAATATGAGTAATTCGACAATATTGGCCCAGTCCATTGTTTTTCTTATCCTGGGATGCAATTCAGGTTTTGCATATTCAATTGAGGCTCGTTCCAATAAAGAAATTGATAACATACTTGTAAGCCATCCGGGCAGCTTCCAGGGTGAGACTCCATTGGCATTTTCAATCATTGGTAATGAAAAAATATGGGTAAACCACTCGGGAAGGTGCCATTCAGACTGAAAAAGATATAAGAAACCATGTCCGATAAGTCCTCCAAAAGCTGTTGCTGTGCCCATAGTAAGAAAAAACCATGTAATTAATTTGAAATGTAGTTGGGATTTGTTTAATTTCAATAATCTAAAAAAAGCCAGAAAGCAAACAAGGGAAACAATTAAATCTGTAAGCGTAGTTACAGGTTCAAGTATCTTTAAATCAAAGATATGAATGGTGGTATTTTTATTTAAAAGGATCATATTCATAGATCAATTTAGAGAAGAAAATTTATATTTTCAAATTGTGAATTAAGTTTTTTTTCTCAGAAATACTCTAAAAAGGCCGAAATATTTGTAAATTGAAAAAAAAATAAATTTTTTGTGAATTTTTTTGATAAAAAGAGTATTTCAAAAAATGAAAAAAAATATATTTGTCCTCTGAAACTATTGCTGATATTTCTTGAGGAATTTTATTTATCAGAGTTAAAAAATATTATCCTTTATAGAAACAGCGAATATTATAAACATTAAATAAGGCTAATTAAATTTTTTTTAAATGAAAATGAAATTGTACAATTTGCAGTCAATATTGGACTTTGGAAAGTATAGCGGACAAAGTTTAAAGGACGTATTTATGAAAGACCCTGAATACATTGAGGATTGCATATTCGATGTTCCAAACTTTTGTTTTAATCCGGATCATATTGAAAAGCTCGAAGAAATGGATACTGACTTTGCTTTCTCAGAAGAGGCTTTCGATAAACTGGATAGCAAGTTTGAGAGTTATGAAAATGAAGAAAATAGTTTTGATGACATCGACAGCTACAATTCTGACGATTTAATAAATCTTGGGATTGGTGATAAATTCTCCGATGAGTTTGAGGACATAGGTGATGCTGAGGAGGGATTTTATGAGGATGACTATAGTTTCTAGTTTTACGTCCTGATATATAAACCCTTAAAAAAGGCTGAAAATAGACGTACAGCAGTTTATGAGACTGCTGTACGTCTATATTAATTTAAACGTAAGAAGCCTTGTTTAAAAACTCCCAACTCATTCTGATACTTTCCATGGGATCTCTGCGGCTTCGATCCTGCTCCACAAAAATATACTTCAAATCTGCGGTTTCTTTTGCAGCAAAAATGGATTCAAAATCCATAGTTCCATATCCTACTTCAGCGAAGAATTTCTCAGGACCTTCCTCCATATCCTTAACATGCCATAGAGGGAATCTTCCCGGAGCCTTTTTGAAATATTCAACAGGATCCTGACCTCCTTTGGTTATCCAATAAAGGTCCAGCTCCATTTTTACCAGTTCAGGGTCGGTATTATTTAGAAGGTAATCGTATGGCATTTGGCCATCGAATTCAATAAATTCGAAATCGTGATTGTGATAAGCGAACTGAATTCCTGCATCTTTACAAATTTCCCCAAAGGAGTTAAATGTTGCTGCATGGCGCTTATAATCATCCATAGAACGTCTTTCTTCTTCTTTTAGAAAGGCGTAGACAAAATACTTAGCTCCGGCAAGCTTAGCATCTTCAACAGCAATTTTCATAGCATCAAGAATGGATGATTTCCCTGCTGACGATGAAACCTCAGTCACTGAATGTATGCTTGGCATGGTCATTCCCAATCCTGATAATAATTCATTAAATTCTTTGGGACTTTTACCCAGAATTTTTCTGTTTTCATAGCCATAAGCCTCTATCCATTTATATCCTATTTCAGCTACTCCTGCCATAGTTTTTTCCAGGCTAACAGCAATTTGATCTCTTAAGGTATATATTTGAATACCGATATTTTTATTCCCTGATACGGCAATAGTTTCAGATACAGCTCCCGATTTTGGTTTGCAGGCAAATCCCGGTGCAATTATGGCTCCAGCTGTTAAAAGCCCCGCCGTTTTTAAAAAATTTCTCCGATTTTCCATATAATTTAAATTTGATGTTTTTCGGATCTAAATGTATATGGAATGTGCGAGAATTACAAAATTGCAGAGACGCAAAATTTTTGTGTCCCTACAATTTTGCCAATTTGATATTTTATGATTTTATTCCAAATATTCCCCAATCAGTCTTACCAAAAGTTCATTGAGATATTCTAAATCGTATTGACCAATGCTGGGAGTAATATGGTCATTTCCAATCCCGCTGTGATTTGTAACAAACACATAGCTTCCATTGGTTGCCATAGCCATATATCGCATTAAAAATTCTGTTTCTTTATCTATACCGCTTGCTGTAATAGGAATTAATTTTATACCTGCAGCCGCCGCTTTTTTAGTTTGAAGATGTATTTCATCAATAACCTGTGCATCGTAATGAGGCGGAGCATCCAGAACCATAAATAAAATACGGGAATATGCCTGATCTGACCATTGAAGGTTATTAACGCTGACTTTTAATGCCGAATGAACCGCTTCAGGATAATCTCCACCGCCATCAGCTCTTTGTTTGGCAATAAAGCTAGTTGTTGTTGTGTAATCGGAAGTTAAATCAGATTTTTTGGTGAGATATTCATCGCCCTCATCCCTGTAGAACACAGCGCCGAGGTTAACATCAATTCCGGTATGATTTTGTTCTACCATTTTGATAACATCTATCAATTCAACTTTTAAATATTCCAGCTCATCACCCATGGAACCGGTAGCGTCTACCATGAAGGCAATTTCAATTTTTTTTGTACCAATTCCATCAGTTTTATTAAGTATAATTTCATTCACTCCGTTTTGAAATTCCAAAACTGATGTTTGGATCGTGCCGTCAACGCTTAATATAAGATCCTCATTATATTGATAGTCAGCACTCAGCCCGGGCCATAATTCGGCGCTGCCGGAATTATCACTTTTCGCAGTCCATAAAATATTGTTGTCTGAGTCTCGTAGTTCAATCTTAATGTTTTCGAGTAAATCGCCGGCTGAATTTCTTACTTTAACAGATATTCTTTCATTTAAGTTGTATTCCCAATAGTTATCCATACTGTCAAATTCCTGCTCGTTGCACAATGAAGTCCAGAAATCCCAGTTCTCAAGATCTTTCCATTCCCCGGCTGTAATTTGTCCTGCTTCAATCTGAATCGTATCTCCCTCGCCATTACCTCCTCCACCTGATGAACCACCAAATCCGTCATAAGTATGCAGTCCCAGCTCATCAGTATAAGTCTTATCACCGATAATAAGATTGTTGTCTTTTGTGCAGCCAAATAAGTAAAGGCTGATAATGAGTAATATAAAAGTGTTTTTCATGAGATATTATTTATAATTATTCGATTCTTTCCCATTGATGAGATAAGAGATTGAAAGGTTGCGTTGGGGAAAGTATTGAGGTGTACGATATTTTTAACATTCCGGAAAGTTCTTAAAGATCCTTCCAGTATAAAAACTTTAAAAGAGTAGGAGGTATTTGTCTTCCTTCTTCTATGATCAAGACAAAAAAATTACATATGTGGTCTTTGTTTGGAAGTAGATATCATTCCATATTTATTTTGCTTAGTAACACATCTCCAGGATTCATAACAATCTTGTTATTAAAGGGATAGCCGTTTAAAGTATTTTCACTCCCGCCTTCAATAATCAAGTCTGCCTGTGAATCACCAATATGTTGGATGCGTAATATTGAATCTTCCATTTTTAAGTATAAGTCACCAGGTTCTGATAATTCAATCCGGAAATTATTGATGCTAATCTTTTTTACCCCAAATATAAATGAGCAATCATCTTTTGAAAGAGAAACAGGCTCATTTCCTTCAATTTTAAACTTAGATTTATTCGCTCGCCATCCGTTAAGATCAGGGAACTCAGTATCCTCCTCAATTCTGTTGCTGTATTCTGAAAAAGGATAAATAAGGCTTATAAAATTGAATTCTTCACTGTCTTTTTTGCTAATAATTGTCCATTCCTTACCTTGGGTTCCATTAGTGGTAGCCGAAGTAGTTGCCTTCAATTGATAGATATCACAGCCGCTACCGTCGTCGAATGTAGATCTTATAAGTTGTGTTTGATTTTCATTAGTAAAATGTCCCTGCCAGATTTGCTTGTAAACATGAGGCTCCTTTGATTTGAAATTATCTTTAACAATCCAGAAATCATTTTTCACATAAATCACCTGTCGGGTGTAAGCAACGCCAATGTTTTTAAAACCATCATGACTTCCAACGAAAAGGTCTAAATCTTTGTTGGTTTTCCAGGCAATAGTTTTCGGAACAGGTAAATTTTTGAATTTACCGAATCCGCTGCCACCCTGATTACCCGTCCATTCTTTTCCCTGAAGTTCATCATCGACAAGAGCAACATTTTTCACCATTGAATTTTTAAAGAAATCATAATCTTTTAAGTTGTACCGGACCTGATAATTGGGAAGAATTACATTCCCTTTCGACATTGCCTGCACACCCAGCATATCTCCATGCTGATGATCCGGCTTTTTATCGTCCAGACCAGCCGAGATTATCATCATATTATCATCCTTTTCCCAGCCCTCTCTCATCACATAATAACCCGTTGAAGGGAAGGCTAAGGAATGATACTCCGGTTTTTCTTTTTTAATATTTTTTAATGAATTTAACTGCAGGTCACTCAGGTACCAATACATAGCAGATTCAACCTTATCATTGGCAAAGTATCCAAATACCGGATCTTCAAATAGAAGATAGCCCATGGTTAAGGCTCCTGAAATATCGTTTTTCTCTGCCCATGGATTTGCGGTGTCATCCTGTAGAACCGGAGCTGATTTATCTGGATAGGCAATTTTTACCAGTGTGGCAAACAACGAATGCAGCTTTTCTTCCCAAAATTTGTCCAAAGAGATACCGCTTATTTTTGCAAGCTGGTAAACATTATAATAATTTATAATGTCGCTCATGTGATAATGCACAGATCTTTCAAACTGAAAACCATCAGGGTTAATTTCCATGGTGAGATGTTCCTCTAATAATTTCAAAGCCTGATCAAGCCATTTATCAGTATCTTTAAAGTCACGAAGAAGGATTGATATCATGGCTAATGACGACATTCCTTTTGTCTGGTGGTTTCCTGATTGAAATTCCTGATTGTCTTCAAATAAATGAGCGCCCTGCTGAAGCAAAGTAGCGATGCAGGTTAACTGGTTCTCATCTGTATATTTTTCTTGTCCTAAGAACAAATTGTGGATTAAAAGCCAATTGTAAGCTCTGTAGCCTGACCTGAATACTTCATAGACGCCGTTTCCATCCTCGGTTTTTTCGTACTTACCACTTTCCAGAGCTGCATTTAAGGATTCTTGCTGATTAACAAAATATTCAATATACACAGGATTCTTCTGTTCATAAAAATAATGAAACGCGATATCAACCATTTTATGCTGACGAGCCAGATGTCTGATGGCATAGGCATCGACGGCTTCGCCATTTAGATAGTTGAAAGGCAACAGCCATTGGGTTGAATCACTGAACTTTGTCATATGATCAATGGCATTTAAGGCATGATCATTTTGTCTGTCGTCGTATAATTGATTGTACAAGGCAAAACGGGCTTCAAAGTTTTTCCAGTCGTAATAATAGCGCTCAGAAAATTTATCACGGAGGTAGGATGCCAATGATTCCTGTGTTATTGAAGAGTTTTCTGTTAAAAGATTTTTAACATCCTCATTCAGAAAAGAAGCTAGTTCAGAAGGTTTTAGGACTTTATTTGAGGGTATTTCCTGACCAATAACAGAAACCGTTAAAAGCAGAAAGAATGCAAAAATGATGGTTCCGGGATGCCTCAGCAACAAATTACTTTTAATAAGGGTTTTATTATTCATGGTTTCATTGATTAAATTCTGAAGCGAGATTTATTTTTTTCTAATTATTATAATTCTGATCCTTCATGCAAGCACAGAATAAAAGATTTGTCTGATTAATTAAGTCTTTTTTAATAAACCAGTTTTAGTTCCAGGTTTTCTTCAACCATCAGCTTACCAGAGTTAATAAACACATTGTCGGAATGTGTATTGTTTTTAGCCCCCCATAAAAGTGCCACAAGTTTTACCTGATTATTTTTAAATGTGTTATTTGAAATATCTACATTTATAATTCCCCGGGTATTCAATAATATTCCATTTTTCTCTTTGTTTCCACAATTTGTAAAGCGGGAATTGGTTATTGAAAGAATTCCTCCTATGGTTGATTCATCGTAACCGCCACGATAATAATCTATTACATTAGATTTTACATTTTCAAAAATGCAACTGTCAATGGTGAGATACTCAACATTATAGAATCCAAAATCATCCGTTTCTTCAGATAATTCTAGTCCATTCTCACAATTTTTTAAATACGATTTGCTAAAATAAATGTTATCGGCGAATGATTCTTTATAGGCTTTAAGTACAAAGCGAAAGTTACTAATTTCGGTATTTTCAACCCTTAGATTATACATAAAGTTCATATTTTCAGAAAGGCTTGCAAAGGCATATTGTTCTTCCTGACCAGACAGTACAATATCTTTCAGACTCAGGTCTCCAAAAGGATGCATTTCGAATGCAGGAGTATTGGGCGCTCCTGAATAGATTATGCGGGCTTTGTTATTTACATCTGCCGATTGAATGGTTATTTTAGTGTTAACAACTAATGAACTGGTAATTTCATATTCACCTGCTTTCAACTCTATAATATCGCCTTCATTGGCTTCCGACAATGCTTTTGAAAGTTCATTTTGAGCAGAGGTAACAATTAGGGTATTATATCCGGTTTCTCCTTTCTCATTTGAGAACCAGTTGGCTCCATAATTCTTTTTGTTGAGAATGCCAGGATCTTTTGATTCATAATTACTTATGGCGCCTATGGAATTACTTACACTTCGTTCGTTTCCCAATATATCTTTATCTATATTTTCAAAATCAAAGCCCTGGTATATTTCCCGGCTTATGTTTTCATCCACAGGAATATAAATATATTCGCTGACTTTTTTCATTTGCAAGCTGCTGATTTCCAGTCCGTCTAAATTTTTAAATTCAACAGCATTATTATTTATGATATTATTCTTACACTCAATACCATCCATTTTATCGTAAGCTATTATCGGATTTTCATCTCCAGCCTCATTATAAATAATATTGTTTGTGATAAGGGTTCTAACTGGTCTTGCGGAACGGATTTCAGAGGGGGGAAGAACGTCCTTTTCACTTATGTTTGTTCCAACTCCAATTTGCCATGGCGATTTACAGTTAATCCATGTATTGTAAGCAATTACCACATCGGTAACCTGATTGTACCGGTTCATTGGGGATTTAGGAATTCCATTCATAATGGCCAGCGGACTTCTGAAATTTTGACCTTTTAAATTAATGAAGTAATTATTAGTCAGCCAATGACCTGTATTTATGACTCGAATTCCTCCATAATATTCCGAATTATTATCGCCAATGAAAAAATTCCCGTCAATAGTGCAATAGTTACCATGTCTCATTACCAGCGAGCCTTCACTTTTGTAAAAGACATTATTTCTAAACTCGTTGAAGGTGGATTTATTCGAAATAATTTCAACCTCACCATCACAGTTTTCAAACAAATTATTTGCTACCATCAAATAGCCGGGTGCCATAGATGTATTGCTGTCCCCAATTTGCAATGTTTCAGCATGAGGTCCACCAAGCCGTGGTCGGGGCCCAAAGTGGTTATTGTTAATTTGGTGGTACGTTCTTATATTCTCATTACCTTTTAGTGAAACCATGATCGTTGGTCCCTGATTGGATTTCCCACTAATATAACAATGATCGAGTTGATTGAAACGTCCCCAGAATTCTACCCAATGATCGGATCTGTCGCGGTGGGGTTGATTGAAATTTTCTATAACACAATTTGTGACTCTGCAATGGTTTGCTACAGTGCTATCTTCCATCCGAAATTCAATAATAGTGCTGGAAGGGGTGTAGCCATTCCTGAAATATAATCCGCTCACGACCAGATATTCTCCACTAAATTTTAAGTCAGATTTACCTTCAATAAAAACCTTTCCCTGAGTTTCAGCTCTAAGGATAATGGGTTTTTCTTCAGTTCCTTTTCCAGTAAATTTAATTTCAATGTCTTTCCATACACCATTGGCTAAGATTATTTCGCTTCCTGGTTCTGCATTTTCAATAGCATTATTTAATTCTGCAGAACTGCTTACCATAATATCTTTCTTTGCTGGGATATCATTGCAAGAAAGTATCGCAATAATCAGACTAATAAAAAAAAAGTATTTTTTCATATTTGATAGTTAGAATGAAAGTATAAAATGGAATTATCGAATAAAAATACTTCGGATATTCAAAATAACCCGAGATGCTTAGGGCATAGGATTTAAACATTGTAATGCAGCCAAAAAACTTTTAAAATCTGACTATAGAAAAAGAGGACTTTTCCCAAGTCAGATTTCATTTTTTTATGTATTTGGTAAATCTCTATGAGAAATAGAGTCCACCGTTAATGTCGATGTTTGTACCAGTAACAAATGACGATTCATCAGAAGACAGATAGGCAACCAGATCTGCTACTTCAGTAGCATTTCCTTCACGACGTAATGGAGTTCCTGCGGCCACATTTGCTCTAACAGCATCTTTTGTGAACCTGTCGTGGAATGATGTTGCTATCATACCGGGGCACAGTGCATTTACTCTGATATTCTTAGGTCCCAATTCCTTTGCCATAGCTCTGGTAAAGGTCATTACAGCAGCTTTACTTGTTGCATAAACGGATGCGCCTGGTCCACCACCATCGCGGGCCGCTTGTGATGAGAAATTGATAATCGATCCTCCCTCAGTCATTTTAGGGGCTACAGCCTGAGTAGCCAGGAAAACAGTTTTCGCGTTTACATCCATGAGAAAATCCCAAAACTGTATATCTAATTCTTCGAGTGATTTTCTGGCAACGAGGCCTCCGGCAACATTTACCAGTACATCAATTTTATCACCAAAAGCTTTACATGATTTATCTACCATAGCTTTAACTTCTTCTGCTTTTGTCATATCTCCCTGAGCAATAATAGCCTCACCACCAGCTGCTTTTATAAGTTTTAGAGTTTCCTCAGCATCCTGAAGATTGTCAAAATAATTGATAACAACCTTGGCTCCGGATTTAGCCAGTTTTAATGATATTTCTCGTCCAATGTCTCTTGCACCACCTGTAACGATGGCAACTTTTCCTTTCAAATTCATAATTTTATAATTTTGGTTATTTAAGGGTATTATTTATAAATTAATTAATTAATCTAGCTTTTCTCTACGGGTCCAATATTTCTTGCGAAGAAGTATATTGAAAAAATACCCAATGGTACAAATACAGCGATAGCTATAAATATTGGGGTATATGAGATTTCAGCAATCATAGGTACCAGAAAGTTCATTATGATAACTGAAAATACTCCAATCATACCACCGAGTCCGGCTAATGATCCAACAGACTTTCCACTGAACAGATCACTTGGAATGGTTTGTACATTGCCAATTGCAAATTGAAAGCCAAAAAGTACGGTTGATACAATGAGGACAAAACGCAAAGCGGTACTTGCAAATAAAATGGTCGCAATTAATCCCAGAACCATAATTATGCCTCCAATTACAATGGTTGTTTTGCGTCCTTTATCTATTGAATTCGTTTTTGCTATAATCCTGCCGGAAAAATACCCGCCGGCTACACTTCCAATAGCAGCTCCAACGTATGGCACCCAGGCAAACATACCCACCTCTTTAACATTGAAATGATATACGTCGAACAAGTAAATAGGCATCCAGCCAACAAACAGCCACCATATAGGTTCAAGGAAAAACCGGCCTGCGACAATGGCCCATGATTCCTTATACGATAAAATTTGTTTTAGTGAAAGTCCTTTTGCATTTACATCGGCTTTTTTGTCAATATCGCTCTGACCTTCAAGTATATAATTTTTTTCTTCTTCTGTTATCCAAGGATGCTTTTTTGGACCGGCTTTATTAATTATTAACCATGGAATAATCCATATTATACCAAAGGATCCAACAATAAGAAAACTTATACGCCAACCAAAAGCTAAAAATAGCATAGCAATCAGGGGAGGGGCAATAACTGACCCAATGGAGGCTCCAGCGTTGAATAATCCTTGTGCTATGGCTCGTTCTTTAATTGGAAACCATTCCGCATTGCTTTTAACTGCTCCGGGCCAGTTACCGGCTTCTGCGAGACCTAATGTACTTCTGAAAATACCGAAGGACAGAATTCCACGGGCAGTTGAATGCAACATGGAGGATAATCCCCAAATCCCAATAGAAATAACATAACCAATTCTTGTACCTACTTTATCAAATAGTTTACCTGAGAACAATTGTCCCAGAGCATAGGCTACCATAAAAATATTTAATATAAGTCCATAGTCACCCTTGGTAAGGCCTAAATCCTGAGCAATAGATCCTTCTACATCAGCACCACCCCACATAATTCCAAGGGTACTTCTATCGATATAGTTAATTATTGTGGCAAGGAATATTAATGCAATAATCCACCATCTAAAACCTTTTATTTTCATATTTTCAGGTATTATTTTTTTCCAAAATACGATACAGCCTCACCGCTTAAAAAATCTTCCCGAACCGGGCTAAATACATCAATCAGGATACCTTCTTCAAGGCAAATTGCTCCATGCATTATATTTGGCGGGATATACACTCCATCGCCCGCTTTTACAATTTTTTTCTCCTTGCCAATGGTAAATTCAAATTTTCCTTCTACACAATAAGTAGCTTGAGTATGGAAATGTTGATGAGCTTTACCCTCGGCGCCTTTCTCAAACTTTACTTTTACCATCATAATCTGGTTATCCCAGCCCAGGAATTTCCTGCTTACACCTCCGCCAAGGACTTCCCATTCCATTGAATCAGCGAGTATGAATAGTTCACTTGATCTTTTCATTGTTTGATTTTTATTGATTATATATACTTCTATTTAATTCATTCAACTATTGCCATAAAAGAATTGCCAGTCCATTTAAACGTTTCATCTTCAATATTATACTGATGCTCAGCGTTTTCATCGTTTTGAACAGAGAACCCCAAGGTTGCAATAGTCCCATCCTTCAACACAATTCTAACAATATTAACGTCATCATTCTTAAGAAGGAAGCTTAATTCTTTGAGACTGCTTTTTGTACCTTCAACCAACTCAAGCACTGAATTACTGCTGCCATGTGCCTCATAAAGGCTTAAAAAGCGATAATTCGATGCTTTATTTTGGCGAAATAATATTCCCGGTTCATTTCTCAGGTTGAATTCAGGATCGTTGGCTCCAATCCTTGTCAGAAAAACTTCACTATTTTCATCTGCAAGGAAACTACATGTGTAAAACCGGTAATCGTTCAACCAGGTTACAGAGCTTAATCCATTTATTTCAGAGCTATGAGCTGTATTCCATAAATGTTGGTAGCCGTTCTTTACTCCCATGGGTTTAAGCAAGCTAGTATTGCAATTATAATTGAAACTGGTAGAAATCAGCTGCCCCAGATAATATACAGGAATATCGTAAGTGGCAGGTAATTCCCTGTCTACCTTGAAGATGTCAAGAATATAAGCTTTGTTTTTAATTGAAGCCATAGCCACTGTTCTTGTAAGAACGGAACCTTCATAACAATTGGAATCTGCAAAACTGGCAACCTGAAGTTCCGGAGAATTAATATCGTAATAAACAATCCGGGGATTCTTTTCAGATGCTTCCTTTAGGTTAAAGTTAAAGTTTGACTCCTGATTAATTACCAGAGTGTTGTGGGCTACTGTTTGTTTTGCCCAGCTGGTATTTTCAGGAAGGTACCGTCCGCCTTGTTTTTGCTCTATGTTTAGAAACCTGGCAGATCCATAATCCTGCAAAATTTCGTTTCCATTCTCGAAGATCGAAATGGAAAGCCGGTCAAAATGACCATGTCCCATGCCCTGAGAATTAGCTTTCAATACAAGACTAAGTTGATTGGTATCAAAATCACCGCGAAGAATGGCAACACCTCCAAGATTTCCATTTTTTCCATCTCTGATCACAACTGACTTTCTAACCAGTTCCTCAGTAAGTCCTGCATTAATGGCCCTTGCAACCTCAAGTCCTTCTTTACTTATCATTACTTTGTCGTGATTTTGAGCAATGCTTAGCAATTCCTTATTTTGTGTATTGTAATATACAATGTCTGCGGCGAAGATCATTTCTGCGGTTTGAAGGTCTTTGTCTTTAATGGCATCATTCATGGGAAAGAACCTTCCATTGCTGTTTGATAACTGGACAAGAGTATTTACAGCTTTATTTAAAACACCGTCTTTATACTCGAAAATATCAATTTTATCCTTCCAATTATTTTCCAGAACTTGGGCGAATACGATAAAAGGCATAATCGCATATCTCTGATAATAAGGCCCTTCGGCATAAAATCCGTCGGGTGAAAAAAGATCGTCTATTTGCTTAATGAAACCACCTTCGCCACTTTTATCGCTACCATAAAGAGCCATTTCAACATAAGTGGTATCGTTGAGAACAATTCCGGTCATACCAACCCCGGCAGTAGCCCAGGTTGCATGATTGTGTATCTTATCGAATGTAGTTTTATTATAAATGGTGAAAAAGTTTACCATTGGTCTAAAGACATTATTTTCGATACTATCTTTTTCTTCTTTGCTTAGGGAATTATAAATACAATCATAAGCCTGAATGGAATAAACCAACCACACAGATTCGTTCAGTCCCTGCCAAAATAATTTACCGGGTGCCTGATCCTTAGCTTGAGGATGTATATCCAATGTGGGGTATAATTTCGAGTATTCGAGTAGCATGGCCTTAACAAAACCGGCATATTTCTCTTCGCCTGTAATCTGATAAATAATTCCTGCATTATACATCGACAGGTAATTTTCCTTATGTTTCTCATGTGTATATCCACCCCCTAAATCACGGGGTACAGGGACTATTATTTCCTCATTTAAAGACCGGTCGGCTTTAGTTTTAATTTCATTAAATGATGAGGACAGGAGTGGGAAATCTGAGATGCCATTTTGTAGTTCGGGCACTGAATTTGCGGTAAGAATAAGGCATGGATGTTCTCCGGTCAGGCTTTCATTGGCAGGCTCAGGATTACAGGAAAGTATTAACATACTTAGTATGCCGACTAAATAAAAGGGGAGAGCGATGAACCGAAATGGTTTATCTTTTTTAGGACTTAAATAATTTAAACCAATCATTTATTAATTTATTAGTTTTCCGAGTTGAAGTATGTCTCTTAAATGATTCCTCATTTTTTCACTGGCAGCATCTGCATTTTTGGCTATTATCTGTTCAAAAACTTCCATGTGCTCGTTATATCTGTTTAAATCAGTTTCATCGCTGCATACTTTGTATTTATTATAGCTTGTAAGGATATCTGGTATAATGATAAGCATCAAGGATTTGAGGACTCTATTTTGGCTTGCTTCAGCAATTCGTAAATGGAACATCATATCTTCATCAACAGCCGCTTCATGATTACTTATTTTTTTATAATAATTGTTCAGGGAATTTTCAATATCAAATAGGTTTGCATCTGTTCTTCTTTCTGCTGCCAGACGGGCTGATTGAATCTCCAAAATTACTCTGGTTTCTACAAGTGAAGCAAAATCAGGTTTTTCAATTTGTAGCAAATTGGTAATTAAGCCCTCAAGAGCAGTCAAACCGATACCGGCAACATAGGTCCCACTTTGAGGATTGGTTTTAAGAATACCATAAAACTCTAATTTCTTTATGGCATCACGGACATAAGTGCGCCCAATGTTTAATTTTTCAGAAAGTTGTCTTTCAGATGGCAGTTTATCACCCGGCTTCAATTGTTTCGATATAATTAGTTCACGAATTTGACTAATGATTATATCGGCGGGTTTGGTTATTGATATTTCCTTAAAGTTCTCAATTACAATATTTTCAGCCATTTTGTATCTATTTAGTTTTTTTCCGGGCACCCTGACAACTGGTAGACCAATATATTAATTCTTTTTTAGTTTGGCAAGGATTATGGTATATATAAATATCCAAAATGCTTGTAATTTCCAAATAAATGGTCTTATTGTTATTATTTCACTATTTATCAATTATAAGTTTTTGAAAAACGCTTGAATCCTTAAATCCGATTTTAATAAAATAGACTCCACAATGTATATTTGGTGTAATAATATCGCTGTCCTTAACATTATTTTTTTGGTAAACTTTTGCGCCATTAATATTGAAAATTGAAATATTGGCTTGCTCTCTAAGGGAAAATGAAAAACTTCCGGTTGAGGGATTTGGAAAAACAGCTGCTTCAAAATTAGATTCATTTGGGATATGAGTCGATGTATTGGTTAATGGCCAACCCCAAATTTCAAATTCAGTATAACTATTCCAGAGATTGCTGGAATTTCCATGACCAACAAGTCTCAGGTATCGAGCAGAAGTATTATTAAAATCGTAAATAACTAAAGTTTCATTAGTAATTTCACTTATTACACCCATCAGGGATTCTTGATAATTCACGCCATCTCCGGAGCATAGTATATCAAAATAAGAATTTCGTGAGTCAGCTTTATAAAGTCCGACTTTAATAAATGAAATACTGTCTGTCTTACCTAAGTCAAGACTAATGTAAGCCCCATCGCCTTCACCCGACCACCGATTGGAAAGCAGACCATCGTATACATTTGCTGCAATGTTTCCTTCGGCTGTTTGTTCCGTACTTGCAATGGCATTTATTATGGGTAGCTTTACTTCTGTACCAGTGGCTCCTGATTGGGTTATATCGATACTTTGATTCAGATAAGCTCCATCACTAACTACAATAGATACTTTCCTGTATGATCGCAAAATGTTTTCTTCAACTGTAACTATTATCTCTCCATTATTTTCGCCAGTTAGAGGAGTGATATCTATCCAGGGAGAGTCATTCATAACAGACCACCTTGTATTAGAAAGTATAGATACTGATGCCGACGATTGTTCAGCAGTAAATGCCAAGCTGGACTCGGAAATGCTTAGTTTCGGTGGATCTGTGCCAAGTTGATTAATACGTACAGGTTTTACTTTTTCATCCCCTTCAGAAATATTGGTGCTTATTACCAGAATAAAAGCTGTTCTGTTGTTAGCTGTAAGGTTTTCATTAACAATTATTTGAATATCACCAGATTCAGAACCAGATACAGGATTAATCTGCAGCCAATCATCTTCATTACTCACAATCCAATTTAAATTTGTTGAGATTTCAACATTCATTTCACCACCGGCCATTGGGAATGTTAATTCTGACTTTGAAAGATTCAAGTACTCACCAAGAGATGGGCCAACCTGAGAAGGGGTGAGAGGACGATAAATAATTGTCTGCTCATTGTATTCGTCGGCGCCGTAATTTGTCTGCAATGATCTCAATTGGCCATCGATGTCTGAATTAACCGGACCTGTTACACTTGAGTTTGGATCATAAACCGGTGTTTGAGCGGTAGATTTGAAATATCCCAAGGAATTATTCCACTCCAGGAAGGGATCAGCTAAGACGACCTGATTACTTGTAAAGCTGGTTCCATTGGTTATTATGGCATCATCCGATTGATTTATTAAATTATTAACCCACAACATGTTAACCGGTAGATTGATAAAGTTTACCAAAGTGTTTGTATCACCCTGAATTACATTGTAGGCTATAATGACATCACGAGGAGGTTTTGAGTAGCTTCCGTTATTGTCGTATCCTATTTCGATACCATAATCGTTATTTATTAATGTATTATTGGCGATTATAGCACGTTCAATTCTAAAATGTTTGGTTAGTCCTCCATCACCTTCTTCGGCATCACCTTCAGTAAGGGTAATCGGGGCATCCCATTTGGTTCCTGTTAAACCTTCAAAATAGTTGTTAATTATTTTGTGGTCGGAGCCATAAATTCGCACACCACCGGTTCCTTCAGCGCCTTCACCCAGGAAAAAATTGCCTTCGATTATCGATTCATTACCATGCCGCAATGAAAGAGTACCCTGGCAACGAAGGAAGGTATTATGCGATACATTATTTTTGTTACATTTCACTGATATGATCTCAGGATCTCCGTCGCATTCTTCAAAGAGGTTATTGGCAACTGTAGTAAATCCATCGGATTGAGACATGGCACTCCAACCAATTCTTATGGTTTCCATCTCATTTGTAGCTCTGGGACCGATGTTTTTAAAATGATTATATTCAATTACGTCATATTGAGACACATAGAGATCGTCAGTTCCATCAATCCGAATAGCATTCCCGAGGGTGTGTTTATTGATTAATAAATTATGATCAATTACATTATGATGACTTAGGTTTACCAGATCATCGTATAAACTTTGAATGCTTATCCAAACTGAAGAGTTTCTGCTTACGCCATCGTCTTTGTAATAACTTTCACCTTCACCATTCAGAATATTCTGAGTAATCCGGATGTTATTGCAGGTTTGAATTTTGAATGTGGTCGATTTTTCAGTAATATTTATATAGAATCCCTGAATAATAATGTGGGAACAATGCCTCAGGTCGAAATAAGTACCATTATCGAGAGTATCTTCACCAATATTCTCAGCTCTGATAATCACAGGATTATCTTTGGTACCCACAATGGTATTCATTGTTATGGATGAAGCTTCATATCTGCCGGCAGCAAGAACGATTTCATCTCCTGCTTTTGCACTTTGAACAGCAGCTTTAAAATCGCTGAAATTATTGTAGGTAACAGCCTGACTGAATAAATTCAATGGCAGTCCAAACAATAAGATAATTAAAGCAGCGATTCCAGTTTTCATCTCGGATGGTGTAATTTACATTATATAATTGCAGTTGTGTTTTATTCAGACAATAGATTTCTCATAAATTTCAGATCGTGATTCATAGCAGCGATTACTAGGTCAGGAGAATCTGTGAGTTCTGTTGCTCCATGTTCCGCGCCACCTATAGGGTATTCAAGATGTATCGTAAAATCGCCCTGAATATTAAATTCCTTTATTATTTTCAGATAACGATCAAAATCTACCATTCCATCCCCCAAGGGCACGTTATAAGGATCCCAGTTATTATTCGTTTCTTTCCAAACAAAATCCTTTACATCAAAGCTGTTTATCTTAGCAGAGAGAAACTTCATTCCAACCGGCCATGACTTTCCTCCTTCAACTGTTGCATGCCTGATGTCGTATCGAACTCCGATATACTCAGGATCAACACCTTCGAGCATGAGCCCAATATCCCAAACCGGTCCGCCAACGCTTTCACCGTTATGATTCTGATAGGCTGCTTTTAAGCCAAATTTTTTGTTTAGGGCCGCTAATTTTATAAGTTTAGAGTTTAAAAGCTTAATATTATCCTGAACAGACATGGAAGAATCGTAATCATACCAACCCATTCTGTAATTGACAAGACCCAGATCAGCAGCAGTTTTGAGAATATCCATGGTTAAAGGATCATCAGGATCAATGATTGCGGTTGTCATCCTGTTAGCGAGTAAACCTGCATTTTTTATTGCTTTTACAGCCTTGGGAAGATCTTCTTTAACTTTTTCGGGAAGTACATGGCCATTGGGACGAACGGTGAGGTCGATCCCGTCGAATCCGACATTTTTTACTGTTTCAGCCATTTCTTCATAAGTGAGCCAATGCAAATGCTTTGAAAAAATATAAATTTTTCTTTCTGGAATAGCAGGAGAGGATGTGGCTGAAATTCCTGCCATCAGGGGATGTATTCCAGTTGCAGCTATTCCGGCTGAAATACCAGAAACCGTTTTAAGGAATGATCTGCGTGTTTTCATGATGGGTGTTTTTTAAATAGGGCAGTGCCAATAGATTTGCAATGTATTTATAATCAACAACATAAAAACTCTAATGTATCTTGCTATTCTGAAATATCAGAAATTAGCAATTTTTTGGCTGGATACTATTCCGGTATTTGTTTTATATTTTAAAAGAAAAAAACCATTTTTTGATAAAGACAAACTATTTAAGCCTGTCTCTAATCTTTTTTGTACAATAAACCGTCCTGTGATATCATAAACAGCTAAAGTTCCAGGCATAGACACTTTTGTATAAATCTGTTTATTTACTGCATAAGCAAAAAAATCGGTAGAGACCTTTACTGCTTTTACTTTGGTTTCTGTGGACGGAAAAAAACTGGCTCCGACACTTTCTATTGTCGGCATTTCGAGGCTTGTAGTTCCCATCAATTGACTGGCTCCCGGAGTTTTTGTATTTCCTCTGTCCCGTCCTCTTATGTCCATTGAAATTTCAGGATACTCATCCGTGGTATAATCGGCAAGGAGGGAAGTAGAAGCGGGTTCATATATTTCAGTACTCGTTCCTGCCTGGGTCATTGAAGGATCAATTCCTACAATTATTTCAGTTGGACTGTAGGTTAAATTTGTATACATCCCTTGATTCATCAAGTTGTTTTTCCAAGAAACATCCATGGCTTCTATATTCACGTTGTAAACTATCACATTTTGATGACTCGAGGTATTGTAAACATGATTGTGATCTATTCTTGTTCCAATTGGAGGCATATTTAAAGATGAACTACTGTTGTAATTTATCGCAAAAGATTGTTCGCAATCTACGAAAGTGTTGAACATTACATTTGCATTTTTAACCTGAAAATACTCATTAAGAGCAGAGTTTTCTTTTCCGCGAACAATGCAAAGTCCGGCTCTGTATCCTGAGCCTGTCAGATTTTCAAAATAATTATTATATACTTTATGATCTTCGCCAATAATGCGAACTCCACCTGTATCTTTAATCTTATTACCAATAAAATAGTTACCTTCTACTGTACATCTGTTTCCATGTCTTAATGTAAGCATTCCCTTACATTCGTAAAAGAGATTATTGGTATAAATATTTTCACATGATTTGTTTGAGATAATTTCAATTTCTCCGTCACAGTGCTCAAATATATTGTTGGAAACAACTACTCCGGCAGTTTGCATAGAGGTGGAGCTGTCGCCGATACGGATAATTTCCTGACCGTTTAGTTCATTTCCATTTGAATCTAAATTTGCTATTCTGTATCCAAAATAATTACTGTCTATAATGTGATTAGGAGTCGTGCCACTGGTAAGCCAGACTACTAAAAGGGTGCCTGAATTATTTTTATTTTCAAAGGAACAATGATCCACCATATTATTTTTCCCGTAAAGAGATACCCATTTGCTATCAGTGGTGTTAAGCGGTGGATTATAATTTTTTATAACTGTATTTGTAAGTCTGCAATTTTCTGCAAGACTGGAGGAGGATGTTCTGAATTCAACAACAGCAGAACCACTTAAAGTCCCATCTTTAAAATACAAACCATCTACTATTAAATACTTTCCCGAAAAACTTAATTTTGAGCTTCCGTTTAAAATAACCTCGCCAGGGGTTTCGGCCATTAAAACTATGGGTAGATCCTCGCTACCCTCGGCTCTGAAATATATAGCCTGATTGGTCCAAATCCCATTACTCATCACAATAGTATCGCCAGGGTACCATAAGGTACCTGATATTTCTGAGGCATTACTAACCATCGTTTGTTTAGCTTCAGCTGCAAAGATGGTGAACAGGAATATTGTGAAAATAAATATGTTTCTCATTGAAATAGTTGTGAAATAAGAGAGAGTGAATGAATTTACTTGTTGCTTAAAAAAACAAAAAAAATGATTAGAATAAATTAAACCATTACAGGCTTTGACAATAATTTCAATTCAATATTTAATTGAGATTTTATTAAACTAATTTTTCTCTTCAGAAAGAAATCAGGAAGAATTTCTGATTGAAATTCTTCCTGATGCAGAGTTTAAATTCAATTATATTGTGAACCTGTTTTAGAAAATTTATTGAACTATAAACTGCTCAACATGACTTCCACTTGCATTATTCACTTTTACAAAATAGACTCCTTTTGAGAATAAATCATTTGTATTAATTCTAACAATGCTTCTGTTGTCAACTAATTCAGTGTGAACAAGAGCACCCAACATATTATATAATTCAATGCTTGTTGCTTTATTGGTATCAGAAAGTTTAAGATTTAAAACACCACCAGAAACCGGATTTGGATACAAGCTAAAGCCTTTTGCATTAAAATCAGAAATACCTACGGTTGCGTCAACGGTAACCACACAGTCAGCTGTAAAACTGCCATCGGTGGTTGTAACTGTGATTGTTGCCTCGCCGTCAGCTACTGCAGTAACTACACCATCAGCAACAGTTGCAACTGCTTCATTGCTTGAACTCCAGGTAACAGAAGGATCTTCAGCATCCTCAGGTGAAACAGTAGCCACTAGAGTAGCAGTAGCAGCAGGAGCCAAAAGTAAAGTCGATTGATCAAGAGTAACACCCGTAACTGCCACAGGTCCGCCTAACAGAACTTCTTCCCAATTAGTACCTACGCGTATGCCACCAATTTGTGCACCAACGCCACGTTGACGCAGATTGATTTTTATTTTTGAAGATCCTGCGGTATAATCAGATTGTGAATCTGTACTTACCAAAACGGTTGTTTGTTCGTAAGCCTTCGGCCTACCACATATTGCAAGATTTATAAATACGCTCCAACTTTTTCTTAAAATTTTAAGAATATTCCAATTTTGATTGGATTATTTTGGATAATTCCGGATTGGCACAACTTTTTCCAGCTATTGTTGG
>JAIOZM010000139.1 GCA_021740585.1 Bacteroidales bacterium | reverse complement strand
AGAAAGAATAGTGAATATTTATACCAACGTTCTTTGATTTTTTTGTATGTTTAATCAGGAAAAATGGACATGCTTAATTGCTAAAAGCTGTACATCCTTATTTGCCATTTTCTGTACATTGTAAGTTGCTGCTTACATATTATTGTAATAGCTCCAATTCTATTCATTCTCAAAAGATTTTAATTGTGAATTATCTTTTTCTAAATTAGCAATTATTATTGAAATATTTATATAATTTTTTGGAAGGAATCAGAAGGAGGGAGAATCAGCAAGAAGGTGGGTTATGAGAAAAAGAAAGGGAAATCCCGGTTCTAGTAGTAATTCAGTCTCATAACTCAAAACTGTTGCTTTTGCTGATTTAAGCCATCTTAATCAAAGTTGTACATATCCAGATCAAAATTGAGGCTTATGGATCAAAATTGAACCCATCTGAATCAAAATTGAACCCGTTTGCATCAAAAATGAACCATCATACTCAAAATTGTAAGTTACTGCTTACAATTGCTAATCTCCCCTCCAATAATTCCGTTAGCATTTTATTTAAATGATATACTATCACTTACATCCTTCTTCTCACATAGTTGGAGGGTTCAATGCGATAAGATGAATATGGTTCTGATTGGCCGGAATTTGCAAATTATTTCAAAACCAATATTTACAACTTCAATGAATAAAGCATAACAAAAACTACTAATTGTATATGCTTAAATATCACCTTCCCATCTCAAAATGCATCTCCGGCAACACAATCAAACTCTCCTTTTCGCTTTCCTTATCCCACCAATAAACAAGAAATGAAACCACTGCCCTTTTTGGGAAATATCCTTCTGCCTTGAGCTTTTCAATTTCCTCTATTTGTTTGTTTGAAAATTTCAGTACCGGATTTTCATCCTTGTTCAAGCAGCCATCATCATCAATCTTCAGTGCATCTCCCCATTTCAAATACTTGATCCGGTGTTGAACAAATTCAAAATAACTTAATCTTACATCACTATGGGTCAGCTGGATTGAAATTTCTTTTGGTAAATCATAGGTCTTGTAGTCGCTGGTTATAGTCATTTCAGGAAAATTCAATCCGGTCTCAAAAGATCCGTTGTAATGTATAACTAAACGCTCTTTTGCCCTGGTCATAGCTACATAGAGGAGCCTCCGCTTCTCGTCTGTTGAGATGTTAAAATGATTCAACATGATGAATACATTGTCAAACTCCTTCCCTTTTGCTTTGTGCATAGTTGAAACCAGGATTGTATCTGCTCCTGCTTCTGCAAAATCTTCTATTTTCGACTCACTAATAAAGATTTCCAGATCAGATTTATATTTCGTCTTTGGATGTATCTCTTCAAATTCCCTGATCATTTTTAGGCACATCCGGGCTTGTCCACTTGCACCGAATTCATTTTTTAGTTCTCGTTTTGCGTTGTCTAATTGCTCTACTGAAATTACCGGTGAATCATTATCAGCCTTTAATAATTTTAAGAAATATCTAACCTCCTTAAGGTTCAACAGGTTAAAACCTGTATTTGATTGAATAAGTTTTGCATTCATCTGACGCGTATGCATATACCCTGAGATGTACATTGCTTCTTTGTTTTCCGCCGTCAATACACAAGTTGTGCCGGAAAGATCTGTTGTTAAAATATCCTCCACAACAGGTTCTACCAAATTGTCTGAAGCGTAATCCACAATTTTTATCCTGCCATTTGTTAATTGATGAGGCTGAATTTCAAAAGTTTTTAGCCTCTGCTCAATGGTGCGGGCAAAATGGTTGGTGAACTCAACCAGATTAGCTTTGCTTCGGTAATTCTCTATGAGTTCATATTTCTTCGAATTTGGGAGGTCGAGTATTTCCCGAAAATACTTTGAATCTGAGCCCCTGAATTCGTATATATTTTGATCGTCATCCCCAACGGCAATTACTCTCATTTCAGGATTTTCCTCCATAAGTACTTTTACCAGTTCATATTCGTCGGCATCAATATCCTGTGCCTCATCAATTACCATTACAACTTTTGAAATACGACCCGGTTCAACCTCTTTATCCTTAATCCGCTGCACCGCTTCTTTTATAACATTTTCTGATTTCTCTAAAGAGCCTACCCTTCCAAGCAGATCAAAACAAAAAGAATGAAAGGTTTTTATTTCAATGTAAAGTGCTGCATTTCCAATTAGACCAATTAACCTCTTTTTGAATTCAGTCACTGCTGCCCTGGAAAATGTCAGCATAATTAGCTGTTCATATTTAATATCTTCCAATGTAACTATAGCTGCAAGCTTATGAACCAATATCCTTGTTTTTCCACTACCAGGACCGGCAGCTACGACCATATATTGAGAATCCTTGTCGTTAATGATGTTCAATTGAGCTGGGGACAGCGCTCCAAACAATTGCTCCATCTGTGCAGGAGTGATACTTTTCTTTATTTCATCTTTTCTACTTCCCGGGAAATACTTATTTAAAAAGGAACTGTAATTCAGTTGAAAATAGTCATTTACAAATGTTACCGCTGACTGGTAATCCGAGAGCATTTTTTTTGCATACTCTCCAACGATATGTATCTGTTGTATTTTATGATCGTAATGTGTTTTGAGAATTTCATAATCCTCTTGTTTATATTGCTTTCTAAGATTTTGTTCTTTTCGTTGAATATTTAATTTATTATAAACAACAAGAAATCCTCCTTCGATGGTTAAGGCTTCAATTCTTGAAAGGAAAAATAGTGAGTCCTCAACATCATAAATATTTACCTTATAATTGAACAACATTCCCTTTTTCCCATAGGCTTCCATAAGTTCATAAACTGAGAACTCAAAAATAGAAGTTCCGCTTTCATCTTTAGCCTGCTTTAAGGCATCATTTGATTTTTCAAAAAGGTACTGAATATAATATCCTGCAAGTGTATGTCTTTTGTGAATCCTTTCTTTGAGCTCCTCCTTGCTAATTTTAAAATGTAGTGAGAAATGGTCGTTTGATCCACCTTTTTTCTCTTTTTCAATCAAATTTTTAATCGCCCAGAAATTCAGCATAGTGATTATACGGGAAGGAGTGGATGTTAATCCGGCTCCTTGTGCTGCTTCATTAAGTTCTTTAATATGAACGATTTTTAACTCTTCAGGAATGGCATCAAAAAGAAAGGATTCAAGTTTGGCATACTCCTTTAATAATTGCACAGAATATCCTTGTTTATGATCTGGACGCAATGATACAGAAAGGTCTTTCGTGTCAGCCAAAATTTTTTCTTCCCGCATTAAGTCAATACATCGGATTACATCTTTTTGCTTAATTCCAAGATGATCCGAAATATAATCAACCCTGGCTTCTGCTGTTTCTTCAGATGGTTGAAATCTGCTTTTTGATGCAATAAGTTTCTTAATAATTCTTTCCGCCTGAGTTTTTTGCTTTTCGTCAAATCTGGTTGAATTCCGAATTTTATCAATGGCTTCTTCTGCGTTTTTTGTCAGGATACTGGTGGCAAAAATTCTTGGTGAATTATGAATTCGCTTCAAATAGCCAGCTTCTTCAAGAGCTGAAATGGAAGTGGTTACTCGTGTTTCAAGATCGTCAACCTGATCGTTCCAACCGGCTTTACGAGCAATCTCCAAAGCCGAATTCGACATCGTCTCTTTGAATCGGGTAAGTTCCTTAATTGCTTTCCAAACCTCTTGAATTTGATGTATATCAATTTTGGTTTGGTTTAATAGGATGAAGTGTTTACCCAGATCATCTTCATTATACAATACATAGCATTCAGCTGAGATTGTTTCCTTCCTACCGGCTCTTCCTGCTTCTTGCACATAATTCTCCAAAGAATCAGAAATATTATAATGGACAACCATTTCCACATTATCTTTATCCACTCCCATACCAAAAGCTGAAGTAGCCACCATAATGTCAGTTTCTCCTTTCATGAAAGCATTCTGATTCTCCATTTTAAGATTAGCTTCCATTTTACCATGATAAGGTTTTGCAGCATAACCATCCTTTGTGAGCTGCTCGGCGATTAATGCAGCTTTTCTGGTCCTGGAGACATATACAATGGTAGGACAAGGTTTCGAATCAATCAAATCACGCAGTCTTTGATATTTCTGATCTTCAGTAGCACAATTGATGACGTTATAATGTAGATTTTTTCGCGTTAAGCTTGTTTTAAATATCCTCAGATTTAGCTGAAGTTTATCACGGAAATATTGTTTAATATCTTCAATAACCTGAGGTTTTGCCGTAGCTGTAAAACAAGAAACAGGAATTGGAAAAGGTAGGTTTTTCTTTTTTTGAAGATTCTTAAGGAACACACCTATATACAGATAATCCACCCTGAAATCATGACCCCAGGAAGAAAAGCAGTGTGCTTCATCAATAACAAATCTTGCTATTTTTCGTCCTAAGAATAAGTTCTCAATGGTTTTTGAACGTAAAGCTTCCGGGGAAATATATAGTATCGATGCAATACCTTGCTTAACTCTTTCAATAGATTTTCCTCGTTCTATCGGATCTAAGGATCCATTTATGGTTACAGCATCTGTAATGCCCTTTTCCTCAAGATTATCAACCTGATCTTTCATTAGCGATTGAAGCGGCGATATTATTACAGTAAGGGCGTGAGAATTCCGTCCTGCCATGAGTGCAGGAACTTGAAATGTAAGTGATTTTCCTCCACCAGTTGGAAATATTGCTAGTATTGATTCATTATGCAGTGCCGCATTCACGGCATCTTCCTGAAGAGGAATGCCATCAAAATCACGATAAGAAGGAAATCCAAAATAATCTTTCAAACCCTTTTTTGCATCAAATGATTGATTACAGTACTCACATCCATTCAAACAAGGTTCAGATCTTAGCTGGAACATAATACGCTCAACATTGGGGAAGTGATGCAATACCCATGGGGGTGTAATTGACTCCTGCTTTTTGCAGGAAATTAATGCCAATGCATATGCAAAGGCAACTGGATCTCCAACAATATATTTGTTAAGATCTCTGCTTG
The DNA here is from genome assembly GCA_021740585.1 of Bacteroidales bacterium. GTDB lineage: Bacteria > Bacteroidota > Bacteroidia > Bacteroidales > JAGLSB01. Next base: position 2,478 of record JAIOZM010000139.1, on the reverse strand, counting down.
AACAAATTAATTGATTAAAATAAGACGATATTAATTCTTGAAGCTTAGGGTTTTCATCGCGGTAGCCTAAAACATCAAAAAAGTGCTTGAAATATTCTGAATCCTTCACCAGATTATAATAAATACTCTTCAGCTCTTTATCAAGTCCCTGAAATTTGTTCTTTTCATCATAAAACAAGTCTCTGGCTTTAGTAGCGTCAATGTATGGATTGTTTAGATTCTCCGAATCAAGTTTATCATCCTTTACCAGCTTATGATAGGGTTGTTCCGGATAGAGCAAAGGGGATAAAAACAGAGTATCGATGAATTTATATCTGTTAGCAAAATCTGCCCCAATCCATTTATCAAGATATTTCTTATCATGATCTATAACATTATGACCACATAAATATTCTGAAGTTTGAAGAAAATCGCCTAAATCTGAGAGTGATTGAGAATGAAACATACCCCCATCATCTTTTACGCAACCTATATCAAGTATTTTTTTTGAATTTGGGTCAACTTCAGTATCAATGAAAGTAATTTGGGGCATTGCTATTTATTGAGTTCAATGGCGAAAACCGAAGTTACAAATATTTTGCAGATTTGAAATAAGGTAGGTAATAATATTTCAACTAACAAAATTCTAATTAAAGGATTCAAATCCCGCCCCATCAAAACCACCGCCCCCCTTTTACATTAAACCCTCAAAGCAAGTGAAAGGAAGGACCTAAAGCATTAGAAATCTTAGGACTAAACTAATAATAGTAATTGTTAGAGTGGCTGCCATTTAAGCGGTAGAGATGATTCCTGGGGAGCGGTGTTTCCAATAATCATTTAATCATTAATATACCACCAATTTATATCATCAATCCCTCTCACCATTTGATAGGCATTTACTTTAACCACAAATATTGCACAGTCGGGTTCTAAAAGAAAAGACTCCAATTCAGGATGTCTAAATACGTGTGCATTACGAACCAAATCAGAAGCCGATATATCCACTTCTTTTGCATAGCCAAAAGCGGTTACTACTGTAATATAAGGTTGACTCAAGCTTTTGATACTTCTATTTTCAAAAAGAATTGAAACCTTTCCATTATTAATCAGATTCTTGTATTTTCGAGTGCTGCGATAGGTTGCGAAAATAAGATGCAAACAATCATCCATTGGTGTAACAGTTATTAAACTCGCATGAGGCTGCCCATCGCCCTCTGTTGCCAGCACCCCCAGTTCATTGGTTCGGAGTGCCTCTTCTACAGAGTCTTTGCTAATGTTTTGATTGCTCATTTGTTTGTACAATTATCATTTAAAACTTAAAGTAAAACCAAGCGAAGCATAATGGAATAAAGCAAAATTGTATACCTCAGCGCTATCTGCTCCGCCTTCAAGTATACGATATCCTGCCCGCATAGCAAAGTTGTCGGAAAATTTATATGTTGCAGCAATCAGAACATCTTCTGCTCTGCCTTGAGGTGCAGCAAGTGCATCACCATCCATAAGGAGACCAAACTTATCATCAATCTTCCATAATAGCCTGAAATTTATTATTGGCACAAATCCCACGTTGGTTTTTTCAGATATTAATCCGGGCGAAGAAAGTGCAATTTTTGCATCTCTGATTTTTGCAGTGAACCCTAAGCCAAAAACAATCTTGGGTTTATTTACTATATCGTATCGGTATGTCAGCCTGTAAGAATTAAATTTGTATGTACCGACAAGTTCAGTAGCGGCAGGAAATAAAACACCTTCAAAGATAATATCATTTGCCACACTGCCTTCTGATTTAGTCTCGAGAGGAGCATATAACAGGGAAAGTGTGTGGCGCGTTTTTATTGTATAACTCGCTCTCAAACGAAAAAATATACTTGTTTTAGCTTTTAAATCATCTTTAAGAGAAAAATATGTACCCAGATCGCCCGGAATCCGAACATTATTATAGCCTGCAAAAACAGCACCTGTTTCAAAATCAATTAAAGCCTGAGCTTTAACAGTTGATACCCCAATGCAGGAAAGTAAAAAAACTGTTGCTGAGAAGAATAATGTTTTCATTTTTTGATCTTTTTTAGGTTCTCATATTTACTTCAATGTTAGATGCTATGACTTGGCCTGATATAGGGGGACACTTTTTTGGTTATTAAATAGTGTTTAAATATATCTCTTTGTTTTCATCCTTAGGGAACCCTAAGGATGAAAAATTTCGAGACCAGGTTTTTAATTCGTAATTCTCCAACATGTGTTCCTCTCTGGGCACTAGCATATTGCAACTCATATGTGGGCGATCGGTGTTGTATAACCATATTGCATACTTTATTTCTCGTTTTGCATCCTTGTAGCCCACAAAACCCTCTGAAAGCTTTTTATGCTGGAAAGTATCATAAATTATCTTAATCTAAATTAGACATTATTTGTTAAACAGTTATATTTCTTGTTTAAACATAAAAATAAATGGCTCGAAGTGTTCTTATTCTTCTTCTCAGATCGAAGCTGGAATTAAAA
>JAIOZM010000138.1 GCA_021740585.1 Bacteroidales bacterium | reverse complement strand
ATTGAGTGTACAGATGTTGCATGCAACATCTGTACACAATATTATGCCCATACAATTCAGAAGAATTGAAATTAGTGAATCTCACCTGATTTGAGGGCCCGGGGGAGCGTGTTATTTGTAAAAATTAACTAAAAGTTTATTTCAGAGAATATTCCAGCTCCTCCCTTTTAGGGGAGGCGGGGGTGGGGTATTATATTGGAGTAGTTTACAAGTCTGGCATTGTGCAAAAAATTATATCAAGCCAAATATTTCTTCAAGCCATAAGTTTCCGCTACAGCTTTCCTTTCATAATCTTCCAAAGAAACCATATATTTCTTCCAGCCCGGACAAAAATTGATATGCCAGCGCCAGAAACGGCCGGCAAAGGATTTGGGTTTTGTGTCGTATTTTTCTCTTAAAGGACATTCGGCGCATTTAATAACTTCATTCATGTGGAGTGGGTTTTAGTTTATTACACTAAAAATTACCTGCTTCAAATAGGCCGATTTGTTAATAATGTTTAAAATTTCATAAAGTTGGTTTAGTTTTTATTCAGTCATAAATCCTTTATGTAATTTTAGTTACATTTAATTTACTGCTTCTGCCTCTGTGAATTAGGAAATGAAATTAGGAAGTTTTGATAAGTATTCCAAGATCTTGTTAGAATTATTTACTTAAATATCACCTGAAGCTTGCATATAAACCCTTGTTTCTGTTTTATTCAAAAAAATTGTAAATTTATTCCTTCGAATTGCCCTCAGAAGGTATTTAATGCACGAAATTAAATGCAGGAGGTTATCATGAATTACAGTCATATCTTTCATGAATCTAAATTGAAATACATTCGCCTTCAGGTTTGTTTCCTGTTGCTTTTTTTCCCCGGTATATTTTTATCCGGTCAGGGAATAAAATTTGATCATTATGATGTGGAGAGTGGTCTCCCTCAATCGGTTATTTTAAAAATTCATCAGGATAGGGAAGGGTTTATCTGGCTGGGGACTCAAAGCGGACTTAGTCGGTATAATGGCTATGAATTTGTAAATTATTTTAACGATCCCACAGATGAAAATACCATTTCAAATGCATGGATATATGATATAGCAGAGGATACTGAGGGCAATCTGTATCTCGCAACCAAGGGTGGATTGAATAAATTTGATAAGAAAACTGAAAGCTTCAGCCTGATCGATCATCGTCTGCCTGGAAATACTACTCCTGCTAATTTTATTTATGGAATTGCAGCCGACTCGAATTTTTTATACATCAATACGCCCCCCTTCCTTTCCATTAGAAATATGCAGACTGGTGAACTGGAGGTTTTTCAAAATGATATGCCTGACCCAGGCAGTGTTTATGATCAGGGGTCAGACATTCTGCTTTCGGAGGATGGAAAACTTTGGATTGCATCGCATAATGGTCTTTCTTCTTTCGATCCTGAGGAGAAAGAGTTTCAAAATTTCAGGTTCGGTGAAGATGCCCCTGTCAGTCAAAATGTAACAGCACTATTTCCTGAGGAAAACGGGAATATTCTGGTGGGAACCGAATATGGAATGTATTCGATGAATCCAAAGTCGGGTAAACTTACTTTTCTAACAGATATAAGGAATCACTTGAATTCTATTTTTATCAGGGACATTACCAGGGATATGGATAATAATTTATGGATAGCTACTGAGGGCAATGGTTTATACAAGCTAAGGATTAGCAAAGAGTATGAAGTGCTGGAAATTAAAAACTACAGAAGTGAACAAGCATTTGTCAGTCATGATATACTCTATTCCCTTTATGTGGATATGTCAAATAATTTATGGGTGGGAAGTATTAAGGGGCTCGATAAAACAGATCTGAAAAAATCGGGTATTCATACGATCTCAAATCTCCCTGGACCTGAATCGTACGATCTCCTTGATAATATTATTGCTTCTATATTTGAGGATACGTTGGGCAGACTTTGGATTGGGAATTGGGGAACCGGATTGAATATCCTGAATGCCAACCGCGATCAGCAAAACATCCTGCATTACAAATCAGAATATCAGGGGAAATATCATATTCCTGAGAATCATGTTCATGTAATTTTTGAGAATAGTGAGGGAAACATTTTTATAGGAACAAGGAATGGAGTGTCGGTATTTGATGAGGAAAGACAGCTCTTCAGACCCGTACATGAGTATTTTAACAATCCTGAATTCGATTGTTTTGCCAACAGCCGGGCGTATTGCATGATGGAAGACAGCCGGGGGCGGATATGGTTTGGAACCGGGAATGGCATTATCATTCTTAATATTTCTGAGAATGAAGTTCTGAAGTTGAGGGCAGATAGTGATTCTGAATTTGAGATAAATTCCAATATGGTTTATTCCATAATGGAAGACAGGGATGGGGAAGTGTGGATTGCTACTTCGGAGGGAATTAATCGTTTCGATATGCAAACTGAAAGGATGACGAGTTACCGTACTATAGCTAACTCAGAAAATTCCCTATGCAATAATTTTACCATTTCATTATGTGAAGATAAACTTGGAAATATATGGATAGGAACGGGTTCGGGCTTAAACCGCTTTTCGAAAAACGATTCTACCTTTACTTATTATTCCAGATCGAGCGGACTTCCCAGCGAAATAATTTACAATATTATAGAGGACAACAAAAGAAATTTATGGTTTACCACAGGCAGAGGACTGGTAAGTATTAATCCCGATGAGGCTGACACAAGCATGTTCTCAGAAATTGATCCCCTGAAAGGTCAGGAATTCAATATAAAAGCGATTTATAAGTCGAAAGAAGGGGAGCTGTTTTTTGGCGGAATGAATGGGGTGTACTCTTTTTTCCCCGATTCTATCTCTAAAAACCTGTTTGTTCCACCTGTGAAAATCACCAGTATCAGGAAAGAAAATAACGGTGTACTCCATACTCTGAATACCTATCAGGATAAAATAGTACTGTCCTATCGCGATTATGCCTTTACAGTTGAATTTGCAGCACTTGATTTTACAAATCCGGAGAAGAATAATTACTCCTATCGCATGATCGGTTTGTCGGATAAATGGATAAACCTGGGTGAGAGGAGGTTTTTACATTTCACCAATCTTCCACCGGGTAATTATACCCTCATGATCAGAGCTTCCAACAACGATGGAATTTGGAATGAAAATCCTGCCACTTTACAAATAACCATCAAACCACCCTGGTGGGCGAGTAATTTGGCCTATATAGCCTATGTTATTCTCCTTCTTCTGCTTATCGTTTTGATTATGAATTTGCGTGAGCGTAATCTTAGAAAGGAAAAAAAGATACTGGAAGCGAATGTAATCCGCAGAACCCGGGAAATTGCCAGACAAAAGCAGTATGCAGAGGAAAGCGAACAACGCTTAAGGTCGACTGTGAATTCCCTTGATGATGTTCTGTTTGTTCTGGATGAAAAAGGGTATTTGCAAGAATTTTACAATCCGCGTCAGAAAAACACTCACTTTATTATTCCTGATAAAGATATTGGAAAACATTTCAAAGAAATAGCATTCCCTGAGGATGTAATTGAGCAATTCAATATAGCTTTTGAAAATTTTGCGACCAGCGCCGGCATTATGGAATTTGATCATCATTTTACAGTTAATGGGGATGTTTTTTGGTACAGCACTAAAATATCAGCCAAGAGAAGTCAGGAGGGAAGGTTAACAGGACTGGTAATTGTAGCCAGGGAAATAACCGACAGGAAGGAACAGGAAGCAAAACTTGCCAGGCAGAAACAGGAATTGGATGAGCTCAATAACACCAAAGATAAATTCTTTTCCATTCTGGCCCACGATTTAAAAAATCCATTTGCAAACCTGTATTCATTGGGAGAGCTATTGATAAAAAACTACGAAGTGTTGGATGAAGAAGATAAAATTGAAGGCTTGAAGAAAATGCACAAATCTTCTGCTTTTATATATGAGCTGCTCGAAAATCTGTTAACATGGTCGCGAAGTCAGAGGGGTAAAATTGACTACAATCCCACGAATTTCGACCTGACAAAAATTACTGATATAAATGTAAACCTTCATAAAATTCATGCTGAAAGCAAAAGAATCACTATTAAAAGTGAATTGAAAGAAGGTGTTCAGGTTTATGGTGACAGAGAAATGATAAACACTGTTATAAGGAATTTACTTAACAATGCCGTTAAATTTACCAGAGAAGGGGGCGAAATAATTATTAATGTTGCAGAAGATAAAGAAGAAGTTATAGTAAATATCAAAGATACCGGTGTGGGTATCTCTGAAGAAGATCAAAAAAAGCTGTTCCGGCTGGATGATAAATACAAATCGAAGGGAACGGCCGGCGAAAGTGGCACGGGACTCGGACTCGTATTATGCAAGGAATTTATCGAAAAGAACGGGGGAAAGATCTGGTGTGAGTCTAGGCAAGGAGAGGGGACTACTTTTTCCTTTCGTATTTCGGCATTTCGGCATTTCGACTCCGCTCAATGACCGAAATCGCATCCCACGCCACCCCTCAACCCCTCAACCCCTCAACCACTCAACCCCTCAACCACTCCACCACTCCACCACTCCACCACTCCGTCAATCCATATCAATTAATGTTTTGTATATACTATCCCTCAGGGCAGACTCAACTTTTGTTTGTTCGGCATACTCTTGCCATCTCCGGATCTTAGAATTAATGTGGCTGATAATCACCCCTGCCTTTTTAATATTCATAGACTTTGCAAGTTGAAGCATATCGTCTTTTGTAATCTTTTGGCGTTTGCCATTTATACTTAATGCATGTTGACTTACCCAGTCGCTGTTGGGACGGTAGCTGTGACAGATATCGTATGCCGGAGCTATTTCCCAATTTTCATCTTTTTTCAGACGAAAAGCAAAATTTTTGGTATGATCATCGCAATTTCTGGCCAGAACATTAAAGACCATTCTTCTATACATTTGTTCAGCTTGTGGATAGGATAATTTTAGCATCCTCATGGTTTGAAATAACTGCTCGTAACTAAAACTCCTTACTTCATTGAAGTCGAAATGCTGCATGGAACAAAATGTTTGAATATGATGTTTAGTTTCTGCTGCTTCACGGTCGAATCTCTTGGTCATAAAATGGGCTCTTCCATTTTCTTCCAGCAATCGACTATCCATTATTTCTATACCGCAATCCCGGGCCATATTATAATAAGCCATTTCAACACGTCCGTAATCTTTACTTTTACCAAATTGCGAATCACTTACTCCATCTAATTTGATCAGCCAGTGCTCGTAACCTGCCGGGGCCTTTGTCTGTCCGGATTTTACCGTTTTGGTTTTCTCATTATATGCAATGATGGCTTTTGGCCGGGCACCACCCGCAGAGGTTCCGATTTTAAGAATATTCATCATAGCCTGTTGTTCATCCTCCTTCAGATTGGCTTCAAAAGCCTCCCTTTTTCCAATCATTTTTTTGGCAATCTCCACCAGACTTTCCATTTCAATATCAAAGCTTCTTTTACTTGCCTTGAATTGGGCGGGTTCAAATTCAAGGGCGCCCATACCTCTTGTTCCAATAAAACATAACATCTCCACAGGATTCATGCTGTTTTCAGCACGTCCATTTTGAGCCAGCCATGCATTGATAAGTTGATTACCATAATTATCAGGTAAAACTTCTGCCAATAAACCGGGCAATGACTTAAATGTATTGAGTTTTTTTAATTCAGGAAATGAGTAGATTCTGTTCCCCCCTGAAACAGGCATTTTTAATGGTGATAACTCAAAGTTTTGTTTAAGAAAGTCAGGGTCGTATTGGAAATAACTGGTCTCTGTATTTTCGTCCCAGCTAACCGCACCAACCCTATGCCCCCATATTTTAACAAATGCCGATTTTACCATTACCAATTCGAGTTAAATGGATCACCTTTCTCATTTTTTCTTGCCCTTAGTCTTTGCTTTTGCTCGAGTTTTGCCAGCAATAGGGGACTTATTTGTTCCTGAATTTTAAATACATCCATAATGTGTAATAAATCCAATACCCTTAATACCTGAAGTAAAGTAACAATAGTTACAGTTTCTCCACGTTCCAGCAAGCTCAGAGTAGATCGGCTAATGCCGGCAGATTCGGCCACTTCAGATTGAGTTTTATTCTGTTCCAGACGGTGATGTTTAACAAAAGCAGCTATGCTTTTAACTAGAGCAGTATCGCTCATGGAAACCCAATTAATGTATGATGAATCACTCATAAACTTAATAAATTAACAGTAATATAGTATTTGTCATACAAAAATACAATGTATTCAAGTAAATATCAAATATATATTGAAATTATCTTGGAATAATTGAAAAAAAGTACGATAAATAATACACAAACTTATTAAATGCCAATTAATGTATGATAAGTCATGCAAATAATCCGGAAAATTATGGTTTATCTCCCCTGCCATCACCATAACTGGCAAACCGTCCCTTTTCCCGTCCGTGTACCGGATCTCTTCTGTCCCAGGGCCAGCCACCGAATTGAGTTTTGCGGTAATCGTTAAAAGCCTGCTGTATTTCTATATCGGAGTTCATTACAAAGGGTCCGTATTGAACTACTTTTTCTTCAATAGCTTTTCCTTGCAATAAGAGTAAAAAGGCTTCTTCCTTGCCGTTTTTAATATGTAAATGACTTTCCTGATCCAGCTGAATTTGCTGATAAGAGGGTATTTCCGTTTTATTAATTAACAGGTTATTGCCCCGGTAAAAGTATAAAGAGCGATCGGTATTTGGGTTTGCAGCTTCTAATTCCCATTCTGCCTCTGCTTCCATTTGTATGAGCAGAATCATTATATCACTTTCCGGTTTGGAGGCATAAGAGTCGGGAGGAGGCGGGGGAGCCTGTTGATCCATTAATTTTCCGGCAATAAGCGTAACCATAGTTCCCTGTCCGGTTTCATCCCAGAAATTAAGAACGGGAATATTTTCATTCCAGAACATGGTATAATAGGGATTTACAAATTTATCAGCAGCCGGAAGATTTAACCAGATTTGAAATAGTTCGAGTGGATTCCCTTTATCGCTGTGAATTAAAGGAAACATTTCGGTATGCTGAATACCTGCCCCGGCTGTCATCCACTGCACATCTCCGGCGGCATAACGTCCGGCGCCACCTAATGAATCGGCATGATCAATCTGTCCTTCCAGAACAATAGTAATGGTTTCAAATCCGCGATGGGGATGCACCGGAAAACCAGGAACCTTTTCTCCATGATACATTCTCCAGCCATCTTTTGGAACAAAATCGTTTCCCAGGCGGCGACCTGCGAGAGAATCTTTCGGACCCATTTCTTCATTTCCTTCAGGATAATCATCTTTGTGATGCACACAGAAGAGGAAGGGGTTGGTGGTTGGCCATTGGAAGTTTAGGGGGGTGGTTTTCATGGTGCTGGGGATTTGTATGGTAGTGTGCTAATGTGCTGGTGTGTTAGTGATTCGGCATTTCGGCTCCGCTCAATGGCCGAATATTCAATGCCCGGCTCCGCTCAATGGCCGAATATTCAATGCCCGGCTCCGCTCAATGGCCGAATATTCAATGCCCGGCTCCGCTCAATGGCCGAATATTCAATGCCCGGCTCCGCTC
>JAIOZM010000137.1 GCA_021740585.1 Bacteroidales bacterium | reverse complement strand
TCAAATAAACGAGTTTTTTATTCAGGCTTTTAAAACTACTTCTTCCATAAGGGTAGATTTTATTGCTCCCAAAACCTCGGAGTTTCATCCTAAGGAGTTATATTTATATTTAAATTGAGTTTTTACACAGACTCACGTTTGCTGCCATTGGATAACCAACTGCCCAAACAGGTGCTAAAGCATCTGCAACAGGCGCATGTACTCCGGGGTTAAAGCCAGCAACGTTTGTCGGCATTGTTACAGTCCATTCCAAGGCCGACCAAATAGTATTTGGTAAGTTTACTCCGAAATTTCTTTCAGCTCTTCCATCCAAAAATTCCCAGGGCAGACCTGTACCATCTGTGTCAAGTGCGCCATAGACGTCGAATAAAGTACCCGTAGTATGGTCACCACCTTTATATATAAAATAGGCATCATCACCATTAGAACTTAGTATGCTTGTCACCTGGTCAGGGGCAAATCCATAGGCTGCTTCAAAGGTAGTAGCAAGACCTAAAACAAAGGTTTTACCTGCATCAACAGTTCCGGTAATTTGAACATCTCCCCAGGTTGTGCCTCCATTACTTTGACGAGACAGGTATAAATTAGCTGCTGTCAGATCAATTGTCGTAGCTCCCGAATTGAATAGCTCAACAAATCTTGCGTTAGCATTATCTGCAGGGTCAGCAACTTCTGATATAAATAATTCCATTTCAGGAAGAGCATGTGCCCAGCTTTGAGCAACGCGGATTCCGTCAACAGTAAGTGTTGCTCCACTTGTACTTCCTCCTTGCCTTATTAGTACTGAGCCTAAGCCACTACCATCGCTCTGTACATCTGTTGCTGTTACTGTAGGCAGTGGTTCTGTATCTCCGATGACAGGATTAATAAATAAATCACAAACATCATCATCATCAGCTCCAGAATTAAAAGTGTATTTTAAAACAAGAAGATAAGTAGTATTCAAACTATATGTAAAATCAGTATAAACAACTGTTCCTGATCCTTTTGATATACCCAGGGCAAGATTATCAGATGCATCTTTCATAGCCCATAGTCTTCCTCTGTAAAATGTATTTGTTGTTGAAGTTGAAGATTCTTTAAAACTGATAAAATAATCGCCAACGGTTGTTGCGGCTGAAATATTTACCAATACTGACATATAAAGGACACCTTCCTTTTGTTTTTCAAATCCGCGAAAAGCATCCTGACCTGTATTCATCATTGCCAGGGCATTTCCTATAGCAGAACCTGAATAACCATCGTAAATTAGTCCTCCATCTGCTATTGTCAGCGGATTTGTGGTTGATGTTTGTTGTATGAGCCAGTTGTCGTCTAGTAAAGGTGCACCACTAGTATAATCGAAGTTTTCAACCAGCAGAGTCTGACTCCAGCCCAGGCTGAAAATGGTTAAAAGGATTCCCGTTAGTAGGAATTTCTTAAATGAGTAAATACTTTTCATAAATATAATTTTAAGTTAAACATTAATACTAATCTCTTATATAATATATCATAATAAATTTTAGAAAGGGCAAACAAGATAGAAATAATAGCCTTTGCATTTTATGCTAAAAAGTACTTGTTAATATCTTTTCAAAGTTGTGAAGAATATTTTTTTTTGGTAGCATATCTTCTGTTAATATAATATTAAGATTTGGCTGCTTTCCGGAAGTAAATTTTAATTCTGGGGATTATGGCTAAAAGGCGTAAAATAAAGATAGGAATCCGGAAAACAAGATTCGTTCTTAATCTATTGTTATAATTGCTGTTCGCTTGGAATTGATTTATTTTTCTCCTGCGCTGGTATTTTTATAATTCCGGAATTTAACTTGTCTTAAATCAATATTCTCACTTAATGTTTCTATAAAAAATGCAAGTCTCTACTAAGTTTTTGTGAAGGTTACGGCAGCTCACTTTTCTGTTGATTTATGGGAGAGTAAATTGAATTGTTAATAACTTTTATTTAGAATTGTATTCCTACAAAGCTACTCAGGGCTTAATTATTCTTCAACCAAGCGGTGGTTGTGAGTCATTGCGGTCTCATACCCCTGACGGCGAGCTTCCTGGGCTATTGTTCTGAAACCCGTCCCTTGCTCTGCCGGAGCGGCTACGCAAAGGCGAGGCCGGGTTTTGGGCTAAAGTAAAACTAGGAAAACACTATGGTTTTATTCTCTGCATTTCATTATTCTTTAGTTTTTTTTTGAATTTCAAAAGCCGAATGCCGATTTCAGATCTGGGTTCTTGCCTTCAACATTCAACATTCTCTTTAATTCTAGTTCAAATACATCCTAATTATGCAAGATAATTTCCATAGTCTATGGTTCATGGTCCCTAGTCTATGCTCTATCCACCCCCTCAATCCAAATGCACCGCCTTCTCCCCCGCAGTAATGGCTATATTCAGCCGGTTCTCAGGAGGAGGGAGGGGACAGGTGGCGAAATCGGTGAACGCGCAGGGAGGATTGTAAGCTTTGTTGAAGTCGAGTATTACTATGCCGTTTTCATCGGGTGCTTTAGTGTACATGTATCTGCCGGCGGCATAAGTCTCTATTGCACTGGTCTCATCGCCCAAAATTATAAAGAAACCATCTCCTTCTTTAAAGGCTAATAGCTCATAATTTCTTTTTTCATGACGAAACATAAGTTTTCCTGGACATTCATATACTTCATTGCCACCTATCATATTTGGAACTTCCACTTTTTTAATGGAGTCGAAGGCATTAAACCTTGCTTCTTTTACCCAATCCATGGAAACAGGAAAAGCCGGTATACTATCCAGTTTAGCGATTCTGGGATTGGAAAAGTCTCTTAGTCGTATGGCAAAGCGATCTTCCCTTTTTATAATAAACCACGCAAAAGAACCTGCTTTCATTATGGTGGGTGATCCTGACTTGTCTGTCTGCAAAACCATATCATTCATTAATTGCCCATCAGTAGTAATTCCTGCGGCTAAATTGACCTTAATTTTTACAGTATCCCCGGTTTTTGATATTATTCCGGCATATTCAGGTGCATTTTCAGGAAAAATAATAGTATTGTCTGAAGCCGAACCAAAACTATTCTCGCCTTCTTCCAGCCAATACAGACCAACAACATTCAGCCAGCCATTTTCTGATTTTAGTCGCTCAACCCGGTTCTTTTGCCAGGTTTCGATTTCTTCAATATATTCCGGACTGGTGGCAGCCTGTCGGTTGCATGAGAGAATTAGCGTTGTAAGGATAATAAGTTGGATTGGGGTTTTCATTTTGAAAAGATAAAAGTTTAAAGGCAAAAGTTTAAAGATAAAAGTTTAAAGGCAAAAGTTTAAAGATAAAAGTTTAAAGGCAAAAGTTTAAAGGCAAAAGTTTAAAGGCAAAAGTTAAAAGGCAAAAGATAAAAGGCAAAAGATATAAGTAAGGACAAAAGTATGAAGTTAAGTGGTGGCTTGTTTTACTTTAATTACTTTTTTATGGGTCCTTTTATTATTTTTCTTTGTTTATCAAATGATTTTAAAAGGCTCATTGCTGAATCGTAACAAATGCAATCCAGCTTAGTTTATTTCTCTGAAAGGGAACATGGGATGTTAATAAATTAAAACAAAGTTCAGGATTGAAAAAAAATATTCGAAAAACAATCCCTGAAAATCCCGATTATCGCGGGCTTAAAAACCAATGAATCAATATTATAGCGCGTAGCACATTTACTGTTATCCGATTAACAGAAAAATTAGTTCGAAAAATATTTTTGCAAGTTTGATGAATCAGTCTATATTCGTATTGCTTAATCAAAGTAATTTAATCTTTTTTAGCAGGTAATAAAATAATTATTGGACTAAAAATTAAAACTAACTAAACTGAAATTTATGAAAAAACTAATGACTTTTGCGGTTGCAATTATGCTTACTGCAATTATGTTTGCTGGTGGATTGGTAACAAATACCAATCAAAGTGCTGCCTGGGTACGTTTGCCAGCAAGAGATGCATCGACCTCTATTGATGCAGCTTATTTTAATCCGGCAGGATTAATGAAATTGGAAAATGGATTTCATTTGTCATTGTCGAATCAAACCATTGTTCAAAATCGTCAAATTTCTACCGATCATCCTTTTATAAATGATGGTGAATATACAGGTGAAGTTTTTGCTCCTGCATTTCCCAGCGTTTATGCAGTTTACAAAATGGATAAGCTTGCTTTTTCATTTGGAGTGAATGTAATTGGTGGTGGCGGTGGTGCTGAGTTTACCAGAGGACTTCCTTCTTTTGAAATGAGTCCGTCAGAATTGGTTCCAACTCTCGCAAGTCAGGGTGTAGTCGATTACAGGATGGAGGCGTATTTCGAAGGAACATCTGCATTTTTTGGATATCAGGGTGGTGTTTCATACAAAATTAATGATATGATCTCTGTTTTTGCCGGCGTACGTTATGTTTCTGCAAAAAATACCTATAGTGGTTATTTAAGAAATGTTGACATTGGATTTGGTGGCGACACTTGGATGCGCGCTGATGCTTTCTTCACAGGAGCTGCTGCCCAATTAACCAGTGTGACCGGAATTCCAACCAGTGTGGCTCCAATTATTACCGGTGGCGGTGGAGCATTAACTCTCGCACAAGCTGAAGGTTTAGGTTATATCGATGCTGCCAGTAGGGCTGGAATTGAAGCCGGTTTAGCTGCTGTTGGTGTTCCTGCTGCGAATATTCCTCTTATGGATATTGCAACCATTTCCGGAACAATAACTGCTGCTACCCCAACCCTTAATGCAACAATAGCTAAGTATTCTGCTACCTCTACCTTATTGAATGATAAAGAAGCTGACGTTGAGCAAACTGCTTCAGGAATTACCCCTATTGTGGGAGCAAATATATCACTTGGCGATAATCTAAATATTGGTATTAAGTACGAATTTGCTACTGAGCTGGAGTTTACTAATATTGTATATGATAATAAAGACATTTTACTAGCTTTTACATCAACAGGAACTCCTGTGTATATGTTTAACGATGGATCTACTTTCCGTGGCGATATGCCGGCTATGCTTTCTGTTGGAGTGGATTATGGAATTACCGAAAAATTAGGAGTAAGCCTTGGAACTCATTATTATTTCGATAAGTCAGCTGATTATGGTAAGAAAATTGACGGACTCTATGTAAGTAATGAAGAGGTTATCGATAATAACTTTCTTGAATTAGCTGCCGGTCTGGAGTATGCTGTTGGAGAAAAACTTGTTGCAAGTGCTGGTTTCCTAATGGCTAAAACAGGTGCTAACGAAGATTATAGTAACGATCTGAGTTATAGCCTGACTTCAAATACCATTGGTCTTGGTGTGGGTTATAAACTGAACGAAAAAATGATGATTAATCTTGGTTTTGGTAATACTTTCTATCAGGAAGGTTCAAAAACAATTAACCGAATTATGCCTGACGGTGTAACTCCTCTTGTAGCCAATGAAACTTATGGTAAAGACAATATGTTTGTTGCTATAGGTCTTGATTTAAGCTTCTAACCCAATTCTATATATCAAATGAAAAACCGCTCCGGGAAACCAGAGCGGTTTTTTTATTACCATGCGATTGAAAATGCCTGTCATTTCGAAGAAACCCAAGGGACGATTGCGACTGATGCAAGCTCGTCTCGCCCACTGCAATGGGTTAATATTTTGAATTTCATGTGTTTTTTTGATTATTGCACAGCAACAGCATCTGCTGTCTTTTTAGGAAAACAGGAGTTGAAACAACTATTTAGATAATTTCTCAATCACCCATTCACTGTCAGGAATATCTTTTTCTAAAAAACTTTCAAACCACTTAAACGACTCCTGATCATTGCCTATTTCCTCCAGTATTTTTACTATGTAAAAATATGAAAGGGCCTCAAGAGCCGGTTCTTTTTCCTCATATTTTATCAGCAGATCTTTATATTCTGCAAGTCCCTCAAGCAACATCCCACTCTCATAATATTCAAATGCAGAATTCAATTCATCATTCATTTTCTGATCGATAATCAAACCCTTGAAATAAAAACAATTGTCGTTGCAGTTTTCCGAAATTTCGATAATATTTATACCAGAAGGAATGGGTGGAAAATGAAGATGAAATATCAGATTATCACCTATAAATTCAAACTCATGCACTTCCGGACATTCGGGAATATTCTCGAAACTCTGAAGTTTATAATGAAGGCCGCCCGCAATAAGAGTTGTATTCTTATTTACACAAAAACTTCCACCTTCATCTCTGGCATTTTTAATCAGCATTTGCAGGCTTATCCCGTCGCTGGATTTGGTAATTTTCATAACATCCAGAGTCTCATGCGATTTGAGAATGTAGTTGGGATTTGTAAGAATTTGGGAGTAAGAGACTAATCCGGATAGGAGAAGGAAGATTGAGAAGAGAAGATTTTTTTTCATATAAAAATATGTTGTTGTTAAATTTTTGTAGGCCCGTAGTACGCTACGAGCCTACAAAACGACGGCCGTTGCCCTACTACGGTTCCACAAAAATGCAACAATTTATTCAAATTAGAACAGAAAATTCAATCCAATATACATTCCACTATTACCATCTCTTGGATCATTTGCCAGTCCGTAATCGACAGTAACAATAAAGTTTTCATTCAATGCAAAATGAAGACCTGCGCCATAACTCAAATGCAGAGCTTCTTTATCTTCGTCATTCAAGGCAAACCAGGCGGCTGCATCCGGATCAGTTGTTGCAGGGAGCTCATATTTACCTGTAACCATACCTCCGTCGAGGAATCCGGCCAGGGCAATGTAGAGATTCTGATTTAATACTACGGTTCGGATAACTTTCCATCTCAGCTCCATATTTCCGTAAACAAAATCTTCTCCAACAACTCTGTTCCTGAGTATACCTCTCATTGTTTTCGATCCTCCTAATCCATCGCGGGTTTCCATAGGTGCCGTATTAAATACAAAAGGAAGCATATAAAAAGGCATTTCTCCACTCAGCTTTGACTGATAGGATAAACGGTAAGCAAAATTCACTGTTTTTGGAATAAGAGTAAAATATTGTCTGTGGGTAAGTATCATTCTGCTATAACCATAATCGCCGTTTCCCATAAAGCCCGGAGCAAGAACAAATTGTAATTCTGTCCAGATTCCTTTCATAGGATTGGGTTCATTATCTCTGGTGTCGTATACCAGCGAGGCTTTTAAAAGTGTAGCATTTCCACCTGCTGCCTGATCGCCGGGAATAAGTCCCCAGTCAAGATAATCCTGATAAAGTCCGCCATTTATAGCAGGCAATTGATCTTCAAGAGCTTTTCCATCGTTGAGACGTTTAATATCAACGGTGTCAATAACATGATGATAGAATTCAAATCCGGTAAACCACTTCAGTTTATTTTCAATAATTTCACCCTGCAATCCCATACTTACCCTGAAAAGATTCCTTGAATTTTTGTAAAATACCCTTGACTTATAGTCAGCATTCTCGGTATCGGTATAATCCGCATTATAATAGGATTCGTATCCATTAAATCCATAAAAATCCAACGCCTGTTCGGTAAAATAGCTAACCTCACCTGTAGTTCTTAATCCCGGTATAAGCTTTTCTGAGTCTATTTTGAACTGTTTAATTCCACTTCCTTTGGTGGTTCTGGACCATTCTAAATATAAAGAGTGATCGTATTTTGGATATCTGCTACCATCGCCAT
>JAIOZM010000035.1 GCA_021740585.1 Bacteroidales bacterium | reverse complement strand
GGCAACAATGCAGATACCGACGACGACGGTGACGGTGTTGCAGATACCGAAGATGCACTTCCTCTGGATCCAACCGAAAGTCTTGATACCGACAGTGACGGAATTGGAAACAATGCAGATACCGACGACGATGGTGATGGCGTTGCAGATGTTGATGACGCATTCCCACTCGACGCTACCGAAACCCTTGATACCGACAGCGACGGAATCGGCAACAATGCAGATACCGACGACGATGGTGACGGCGTTGCAGATACCGAAGATGCACTTCCTCTGGATCCAACCGAAAGTCTTGATACCGACAGTGACGGGATTGGAAACAATGCAGATACCGACGACGATGGTGATGGCGTTGCAGATGTTGATGACGCATTCCCACTTGATGCAACTGAAACCCTTGATACCGACAGCGACGGAATCGGCAACAATGCAGATACCGACGACGATGGTGATGGTGTTTTAGACGACGATGATGCTTTCCCACTGGATGCTACAGAAACTTTAGATACAGATACTGATGGTATCGGAAATAACGCTGATCTGGATGACGATGGTGACGGAGTTCCCGATGTAGATGATCTCGATCCTCTTGATCCTTCTATCGGAACATCTGTTGGAGTAAATTCTCTGATTAAGATAGAAGTTTATCCAAATCCTGTTACAGATATCCTATATATTAAGAATGTAGAAGCTGAATCATTCAATGTTAAAATTATGAATATGCTTGGAGAAGTATTGATGAACAAAAACCTGAATGAAAGCTTCATACAAGTCGATCATTTAAGACATGGAGTATATTTTGTAATAATTGGTGATCAGACTTTCAGGATAGTAAAAAAATAGATAACTGATTTTAGTATAAGCAAAGGGGTCTCTCAAAAGTAGTTTTGAGAAGGCCCCTTTTTATTTTATATTTATTATTCAATTTCAGCGGGTCGTTATCAGAACATTTGTATAAATTTGAAAGCTTTCAAAAGCTTCTTAACTAGCAGAAATGCAGCAATATAAAAAATATTGTTTATCTTAATATGAAAAAAGTTAAACAAAAATGACGAAACATTGTTATTTGGATGTTATTAAACGAATGAAAAATGAAATTTAAAATTTTAATTATAGCTGTTCAGTTAGTTTTCTTTATTCAATTGAATGCGCAAAACACCGGTGTCATTGAGGGCAGGGTGTTTAATTCCAAGAACAATGAGGCAGTAGGTTTTGCAAGTATTGGGGTTTTTGGTACCAGCATAGGATCTATAAGCGATCTGGATGGAAATTTTTTGTTTACCGGACTTACACCAGGTTATGTTGAGTTGAGGGTCTCCTCCATAGGTTTCGATACCTATGTATCTGAACCCATTCTGGTTACAAATGCACGAAAGGTTTTTATCGATATACCATTGCAGGAAGCTCAAATTCTGCTTGAAGAGGTAAGTGTTAAAGCTTCACCATTCAGGAGGGATGTTGAAAGTCCGGTATCGATGCGTCGGATTTCCCTGGTTGAAATAGAAAAAAATCCGGGCGGGAACCGCGACATATCAAAAGTTATTCAATCATATCCCGGCGTGGCTTCCACACCTTCATTCAGAAACGATGTGGTAGTAAGAGGAGGTGGGGCAAGCGAGAATAGTTTTTATCTTGATGGGGTTGAAATACCAAATATAAATCACTTTGCCACACAGGGAGCTTCGGGCGGACCGGTAGGAATAATCAATGTTGATTTTCTGCGGGAGGTTAATTTTTATTCCGGAGCATTTCCGGCAAACCGGGGTAATGCTCTCAGCTCGGTTATTGAATTCAAACAGATTGATGGAAATAAAGAGAAACTTAAATTCAAGGGTTCTGTTGGAGCATCTGATTTGGCTCTGACTTTTGACGGGCCAATCGGAGAAAAGACAACATATATTGTGTCTGCAAGGAGATCGTATCTTCAACTCCTGTTTTCGGCCATCGGCTTGCCTTTTCTTCCAACATACAACGATTTTCAGTTTAAAGTGAGAACCCGGCTGGACGAAAAGAATGAAATCACCTTTATCGGACTAGGTGCCATTGATCAGTTCAGACTTAATCTGGATGCCAATGAAACCGAGGAGCAACGCTACATTCTGGGTTATTTACCGGTTAACGAACAGTGGAGCTATACGGTTGGAGCGGTATATAAACATTTCAGAGAGTCTGGTTACGATACCTGGGTACTTAGTCGTAATAAATTGAATAATATTTCTTATAAGTACTATGGAAATGATGAAGATTCTATAAAATCTTTCGACTATGATTCGTATGAAACTGAAACGAAGTTCCGTTACGAACATTTTTCTCAATATAGTAGCGGAATCAGGCTGAATGTAGGTGGAGGACTGGAATATTCTAACTATTCAAATTACACCTTTCGGGAAGTCTTAATCAATGGGAACCTGCTTTCTCAAAATTACACTTCAAAACTCGACCTTATTAAATGGGATGCCTTTGCGCAAATGACAAAAAGTGTTTTGGATGAGCGGTTGACCTTATCACTGGGAGCCCGTTTCGATGCTACCAACTATAGCAAGGAAACCTCAAATGTTTTAGATCAGTTTTCCCCACGTTTTTCTGCTTCATACCGGTTAAGCCAGTATGTTTTTCTGAACTTTAATATGGGAAGATACTATCAGCTGCCCTCTTATACTACTCTTGGATTCCGCAATGCTACAGGCGACCTGGTGAACAAAGACATGGGACTGAAATTCATTCGGGCCGACCATATTGTTGCCGGAATTGAAATTATTCCCGATGAGAAATCAAGATTTACCATAGAAGGTTTTTATAAACATTATCATAATTATCCTTATAGTGTTGTGGATTCGGTTTCCATCTCAAGCAAAGGAGCCGATTTTGGTACTTACGGCGATGAAGAAGTTTTGTCAATTGCTGAAGGAAGAGCTTTTGGAACGGAATTTTTATATAGAAATCGTGATCTTTTAGGTATGAATATTACCATGAGCTACAGCCTGGTACGCAGTGAGGCTGAGGCTTTTCGTTCTGCCATTCTTTCACAGGGTAAGTGGACAGAAACAGCCTGGGATAATCGTCATCTGATAAATATTCTTATTCTTAAAGAAATGAAAAAGAACTGGAGTATTGGGGGCAGATGGAGATATGTGGGCGGGGTTCCTTATACTCCATACGATGAAGTTCAATCCTCACTTGTAAAGCAATGGGATGTTAGAGGGATGGGGATTTTAGACTATAACCGGTTTAATCAGGAAAGACTTAAGGCTTTTCATCAACTCGATTTGCGTATAGATAAAGAATTCTTTTTGAAGAATATAAGCATGAATTTCTATATCGATATTCAAAATGTTTATAATTTTAAAGCCGATCAACAAAGCATACTTGTATTGGATGAAGACTCTCCCACGCCAATTTTGAATCCAACAGATCCCTCTGATCAATGGAATTACGATTTAAAAAATTTGGCAATTCAGGGAGGCACGGTCTTACCAACGGTTGGAATAATTATTCAATTTTAAAAGAATGAAAATGAAAAATGGTTTTTTAATAATAGCAAGTGTTTTTCTTTTGATTGGTTGCAAAACAAAGGAAATTCAGGAATTGCCACCTGAAAATATTATCAGCAATGAAGCCGGAGAGGGACAAACTCTTGAGATTAAATTTGAAAAAGGAAGCAAACATAATCATCCCCTTATGGCCGCTTGGTTGGAAGACATGGATGGTAACTATATACAAAGTCTTTTTGTAGCAAAATCAATTGCAACGGGAGTTTTTGAACACGGTAAAACTTCCGAAGGACATTGGGAGGCGGGAGAGATTAGGAGACCTGCTGCTTTGCCTGTTTGGTCGCATAAGCGTGGCATAAAAGCAAAGGACGGTTTATATACCCCAGGTCCGGATACAAAAGTTCCTGATGCATATACCGGGGCAACACCCATGAGAGATTTTGTCTTATTGTCAAAACTTGATAAAAAACTTAGTGGAAAGTTCAGGATAAGGTTGGAGATTAATCAGACCTGGGATTGGAATGAATTCTGGACCAATAATAAATATCCCGACAATGAAGAATATAAAACTTCCTGTCAACCTGCATTAGTTTATGAAGCGATTGTAGATTTTGATTCAGGAGAGAAGGAATACCCTATGAAAGTAATAGGACACAGCCATTATGCAGGCGAAAATGGAGAAATTAATGATGATTTAAGCACAATAACTACCGCCTTGAATATTATTGAAAGCCTGAGTGTAAGGTTGATAAATAACTAGATTCAGGATTTAAAGAATTTTCTTTTCTTATCCTTAAAATTTTTCTTTGGACGATGGATTCCCGGATTCCATTCCGGACTATTTCCTAATTCCGAAGGAATAGGCATTTTATACACAGTTGATTCGATAAGCTTTTCGATGCGATCGAGTTTCTCCATATCTTCAGGACTAACCAGACTGATAGCTACACCGGTTCCTTTTGCTCTTGCCGTTCTTCCAACCCTGTGTACATAATCTTCCGCATCGCCGGGCACATCATAATTGATAACCAGATCAATGTCTTTTATATCAATGCCCCGGCTCATAACGTCTGTGGCTACAAGTATTCTTGTATTTCTGGCTCTGAATCCAAGCAATACTTTTTCCCTTTCACTCTGCTCGAGATCCGATGATATCCCTTCAACATTTTTCTCAACCTTTTTAAGACTTCTGGCCAATTCAGCTACTTTCTTTTTCCGGGCACAAAATATCAGAATACTACCATAATCGGGCTTATCTTTAATGAGCCATGAAACCAGCTCAGCCTTATTTGGCTCATAACAAAGATAAGCAGCCTGCAAAACTCCTTCAGCCGGCTTGGCCAGACCAAAATTTAGCTCCACAGGATTTTTGAGTATGCTCGATGTCAGCTTCCTGATCTTTGGGGGCATAGTAGCCGAAAACATTAGTGTTTGTCTGTTTTCGGGAAGGAATTTTATGATTTTCTTAATGTCGTCAACAAATCCCATGTCAAGCATACGATCTGCTTCGTCAAGGATGAGATGTTCCAGCTCGGAAAAATTCACATAACCCATGTCTATGTGAGCCATTAATTTCCCGGGTGTGGCAACCACGAAATGTGTTCCGGTGGTTAAGGCAATTTTCTGCTGATCCCAGTCACTTCCATCAGTGCCTCCATATAAGGCAATTGAATTCACGGGCGCAAAATAAGCAAGGCCCTGAATTTGTTGATCAATTTGTATTGCCAATTCACGGGTTGGAACTATTATCAAAGTATTAACCCCATTAACTTCTTTTCCGCCAATTTTATTTAATATGGGAAGAATAAATGCAGCTGTTTTTCCTGTGCCGGTCTGAGCACAAGCAATCAAATCTCTGTTATTAAGTATTTCAGGAATTGCTTTTTCCTGCACAGGGGTAGCCTCATCAAACCCCATATATGAGATGGCTTCTAGAATATCATCATTCAGGTTAAGCTCTTTAAATTTCATTGGCATATATTCTCTTTATGAAGACTTTTTAGGTAAATATCTGTTTTTATCAGCGAAGAAATCCATTAACCAGGTTTTTTGAATAAAACTGGCAGAATGAAGAGTATTTGCCGGGATAAAATTCCTTCATTTAATTTTTCACAAAGGTATAAAAACTATTGAATAGAAACGCATTAAACCAAAAACCCCAATTTGTCAGCTAAAAATGTTAAACCCAATGATAAGGAAAAGGCAATTATGGGAGCTAAGAGCCACATTCCGAAAAACTGCTTAACCTGGGTTTTGCTGAAAATATTCTTTGCACCAAGTTTGGCTACACCTATTCCCAGAATGGCGGCCACATTCAACTGAACCAATGATGATGGCACACCCTTTGATATTGAGGCAAATAGCAAAAGACTGGCAGATACAAAGGCAATAATTACGGCCTCAATTCTTCCAAACATAACAATTTCTTTCCCCGTTTTTTTAACAATCTTATGACCGAAAATGGAACTCCCTATTCCAAAACTGGGAGCAACAATTAATGTCGACATAATTATAATAAGTATAAAGTTGCCATCTTCCGGAATGTTAAGTTCATTTATTGTCATAGAGGCTATCGGACCGGCAGCGTTGGCCACGTTATTAGATCCAATAGTGAATGCTACATACATAGACATAACAATAATTATTGCTTTTAAAATCGGATTTTCATTTACCTGTTTTGAAATAGTATATCCCTTTTTTCGTATGGGTTTATAAATGTATTTTCCAATAATGAAACAAATGATAAAAGAAATAACCGGGAGGATAAACCACATTGGAATTATTTCCAAAAAGAGTTTTTTACTATTCAAATCATCGAAATAAAGGGCGGGAGCAACCAGGGCTAAAACGGTTGACTGACTCGTAGATTGTGGTATGCCGGACAAATTGGCTACCAACAATGAAATGGATACAGAAAAAAGTATTATAGACACTACAATAAAATCCATTCGGTCAGGATCTAATAATTCTTTTCCCATGGTACTGGCGGTTCCCTTTCCGGCAATAATAGCCCCAAGGAAAACCATAATCCCAAATAAACCCGGGATAAGGCTCTTTTTTATTAAATTGGCACCGTAAGCTGCAGAAAATGCCGGACCTGTTCCGCTACCTCCCATATTAATTGCCAGAAAAAGGGCAATCAGGAAAGGGATCATTAAGTGATTAAATAATGGAGACATTTTTAATAAGATGGATTATGATATGCTTTTGTAAAAATATTGAAAAATTATCATTGTTGTCTGATAAAACTCATCAAACATTATGAGATTGCTTCGCATTAGTCGCAATGAGGCAAAATAACGCCCTGCCAAAAGAAATTTTTTTTGTGTCATTGAGATCACTGCAATGCAATTTTCTGTTTTAAGCCGTCACTAAGAATAAAATCCATCGCCATCTACCGCACTAAAATCTAAAATTAGTTTAGAAATCTTTTCACATACTGCATCAAAATACTTTTTTCCTTTTAAGGCATTTGCTTTCTCAGGATTCCCAATCCCGGTATCCTTTGTAACCCGGGTCCATTTTCGTTCTGTCCATGCCCAATGCTCATTCAGCGCTTCAACCGAAAATTTCTTTGACTCACCCTTTCCCGCTTTATTTAGCGGCAGAACCAATTCGGGAAAAATATGCATCATCAAACTGGTTTCCATTTCATCGGCATGATCTCCATCATTATCAAAGATTTCCGCTTTTTCAACTGCCTGAAACCAATTGCAGGTTGTCATAATCATATCCGGGAATTTTGCCCCAAGTTCCCTTAAAATTTGCCTGAAATCATTTCCTCCATGTCCGTTAAGGATAAGAAATTTCTTTATGCCGCTATTTGACAAAGATTGAAGTATATTCTCCAATATTACTTGTTGAGTGGATGGATTCAGATTTATGGTCAATTTAATATCATGCTGTCCCGTATTCACTCCAAAAGGCAATGTGGGTAGTAAAATTGCTTTGGCACCTGAATCATTTGCTAACTGTATCGATTTTTTCCCTATGGCCTCAGTTTCAAAATTGTCGGTGCCGAATGGAAGATGGTAATTATGGGCTTCTGTAGCTCCCCAGGGAAGTACAGCGAGATTGATTTCTTCCGATTGTATATCAGCCCAATGGGATTGGGAAAGGATTGAGTTTTTCATAAAATGGTATTTTTATTGTTGCTGCCCTTGCATGCAAGGGCAGCAACAATAAAAATACTAATTAATAAATTGATCCTTTGTTTTTTTTGCATATTTAGCTCGAATACGTAGTTTTAGGAAAAAGAATCAAAATGCCCTTAGACCAATCTGTGCATCAACGTTTTTCTTCCAGAGCTGGCTTGTTGTTAAGTGCGCTAGGCATTGCTGTGGGAACCGGAAATATTTGGCGTTTTCCTCGTATCGCAGCCCAAAATGGTGGAGATGAAGGTGCCGGGGCCCTAATAATTGCATGGATCATTTTTCTTTTTCTATGGAGCATACCCCTTATTATTGCTGAATATTTTATTGGGAAAAAACACCGGTCAGGCGTTATAAGCTCTTTTGCGAAAGGAATGGGACAGCGTTTTGCATGGATGGGGGCTTTTGTAGCCTTTGTGGCAACTGCAATAAGCTTTTTCTATGCCATTATTGTGGGTTGGGCTCTGTATTATTTTTTTCAGATGTTGGTTAACCCTTTACCTTCAGATTCTACTGCTTCCCTTGCATTGTGGGATAATTTTCAGGACGGATATTTTCCTTTTCTTACGCATATTATTGTGGTGATTGTTGGTATTTTGGCCATTTCGAGGGGAGTAAAATCTATTGAAAAAGTCAATAAAATTCTTATACCTACATTAATTGTAATTATCCTTATTGCGGTTATAAGAGCAATTACACTTCCCGGAGCCGGCGATGGCATTGCATATTTGTTCAGACCCCAATGGAGTCAGTTAAAAGATCCAAACATTTGGTTGCAGGCTCTCACTCAAAATGCCTGGGATACCGGAGCCGGATGGGGACTGTTTCTCACCTACGCGGCCTACATGAAAATGGAACATGGAAGTGTGAAAAATGCCTTTATAACAGGGATTGGTAATAATGTTATTTCTCTTTTAATGGCCATAATGATTTTCGGAACGGTGTTCTCGGTTATGCAAGCAGGTATGGGATATAGCGACGGAGAAGTGTTGGAAGTAATGAGAAATTCAGGACCGGCAAGTACCGGACTTACCTTTATCTGGCTGCCTCAATTATTTGGTATGATGAGCTTTGGTAAGCCCCTGGCGGTTTTGTTCTTTTTGGGATTGGCTTTTGCCGGTTTTTCTTCTCTCATTTCAATGTTTGAGCTTACTACCCGGGTCTTGGTCGACAAGGGTGTAAAGCGAAAAAAAGCATTATGGATCGTTGTTGGAGCCGCCTATGTATTAGGTATACCTTCAGCAATGAGTTTGGATATACTGGCAAATCAGGATTTTGTGTGGGGACTTGGACTCATTATTTCGGGTGTTTTTATAGCAATACACGCGCTGAAATACGGATTGGATAAATTCAAATCCAGCGATTTGTTGGCTGAAACTGACTGGAAAGCCGGAAAGTGGTGGGAATTATTACTCAGGTATTTTATCCCTTTAGCCGGAACGATTCTTTTATTGTGGTGGATGTATCTGTCTGCTACAGAATTTGCCCCTGATAATTGGTATAATCCGCTTAATCCTTATAGCGTTATGACATGTGTTTTACAGTGGGGGGTGGTTAGCGCCTTATTCATTTATTATAACAGAAAATATTCACTTTGAAAGAAATTATTGCCTGAGAAAGTGAATTAAATAGTTCATTTATTCCTAAATCAAAACGAGAAATTTATGGCCTCGGATAAAACTTTTGTGGAATTTGTCACCGACCAAATAGAAAATGCAGGTCAGATTACTTACAAATATATGTTTGGAGAATATGGGATATATTCAGACAACAAATTGTTTGGTTTAATTTGCGATAATAAATTGTTCATTAAACCCACAGAAGCAGGACGCAATTTTATTAAAAATGTCGTAGAGGCACCACCCTATCCGGGAGCGAAGAATAGTTTTCTTATTGAAGATAAATTGGAAGACAGGGATTGGCTAAGTCAATTGGTGAGAATTTCCCTCACAGAACTTCCGGAGCCAAAACCCAAAAAGAAGAAGAAAAAATAAGGAAGGTAATTCTGATCTTGATTTGTGCGGGTTTTGGTGCAATTGGATTTTGTCCTTTTATTTCAGGCTAGAATTCTTTCAAAATTATCAGGTATAGAATCCGCTTTCTAATAATCAGACTCTAACATCCATTTTTCTAATTCAAATTTCAGTCTGTTTTGAATGCCTGAATAGGCTTCTTTATCTATTAGATTTAAAGTTTCTCCGGCATCATTATCCAGATTAAATAATTGCTCCGATCGGCCTCCGTAAGAATATTGAATATATTTATACCTGCCATTGGTAATCATTAAACCTGTTTTGGTACTATCGGCCGGATCGATAGCCAACTCAGTCACCAGGAATTTCCTCCAGCTGGTGTCGGGAACTTCAATAAAACTCTTCCAGCTCATACCTTCAATGCTTTCCGGGATTTCAACTCCGGCATAATCCATAATTGTTGGCAAAATATCTAAACCGCTAACCAGATGTTCGCTATCCGTTTTGTTTATCGGAGTTTTACCAAACCAGGTGATAATGGCAGGTACCTTGATACTTTCTTCGTACAAAGAAAGTTTGCCTGCCCATTTATGCGAAGCTGCCCCATCGCCGTGATCTGAGGTGAAAATAATGAGAGTATTTTCATCCAGGCCTTCCTTTTCAAGGGTAGTGATTATTTTTCCAACCTGCTGATCTAAATTTTCAATCATACGGTAATACAGAAAAAGGTAATTCCTCCAGTCATCATCAGTATAATTTTGTGTGAAGGCAATTTCATTGTGGTATGTTGCACGTGTACGGGCATCCCTGATAAATTTAGCCTCGCCCTCAATAATTTCATGATTGTTTGGGAGGGGAGGGGTAGATTCAATTTGCGGGGCCAGGGAAAATGCTTCCGGATTTACCGGAAACAAGCTAATATCTTGAGGATATTGAAAGGAAACAGCTAAAAGAAAGGGTTGCCTTCGTCTGCCTTTGAGAAATTTAACGATAGCATCGCCGAGTGATTTGTCTGTAATTTCACCCAGATTTGAAGTATTTCGATTTTCCATAAACTGCAGGTGTTTAAATCCGCGGATTTCCTGAGTGATATCCTGAGGATAGTCTTCAGTAAGACCCCATTTCCCAGCCCAGGTGGTATAATATCCAGCTGCTTTCATGTATTCACCCAAGCTTAATACTGAGGAGTCGATTTCCTGACCGTTATAATTCACCCCGGTTTCATGGGGCATCCTTCCTGTAAGAATGGAAGAACGCGCCGGGCCGCAAATTGAAGATGTACTGTATGATTTGGTAAAACGTACCCCATGTTTTGCCAATGCATTCATATTTGGTGTTTTAACGTATGGATTTCCATAAGCACCCATAGCATTGATGGTCTGTTGATCGGTTAGAATTAAAATTATATTAGGTTTCTTACTTTCCTTCTTTTCCTCTTCCATAAATTGTACCTGAGCAAAATTGTGAGGTTTATTCCAGTTATCGTTTTTTCCCCGCCACATTATCTGACTCTCCCGGGCTCCGGTGTCAGCATCATTTATAGCCACATCCATGTAAAATGTTGTCCGTGGCCAAAAGTGATTCCTTTTCAAACCGGTATAGGGAATGGTAACCTGAACAACATAACCCTTTTCGCGCAACTCTGTATAAGCTCTGGTTCCAGGAATTCCTGTCTGATAAGAGGAAGGAAACCATTCAATGGGTGCCATTTGCTTTTTTCCGGGCTCGGGTAGAATTACCGCCTGAAAAACACCGCTTTGATAAATATTTCTTTCGCGGAGGCGTGGGGGTCTCATATCAAAATACAATTCAACACCATCATTCATATACGATGCAGGATTCCCGGTTTTAATGGAGTCGTCAAAAACTTCGATGGTGAAGAGTAATCCTGCAGGTGTTTTGTTCAGATATGCAACCGAGGAGCAATCGTCCGGACCGCTCCAGTTCTCCAAACCGTTAACCAATTGAATTGAATCCTTCAGCTCAATTTTAATAGCAGATTCACTATCAAATCCCTGAAATCCGGAACATGAACCAAGAAGAAGCAAACTAATGAAGATAAATATATATCCGTTTTTCATATTTTAAGATTTATGCATGTAAATTTATGCTATTAGTGAGTAGCCACAAATAGTTTTCATCATTATTTAGAAGAAAATTAAGTAGTAGGGCGATGTTGGGTATTTGTGTGGGTCGGTAATCTATAGGTATTATCATGTTTTTTAATGGTTCCTGGTTGCTTGTTTCTAGTAGGGAAACAAGCAATCAGCAACCAGGATCCGACCTTATTTAACGCTTTTAAGCAATAATGCTCTGAAATACTTCGTGCTTGACAGAAAAAGGGCTCCCCCCATTGCAATATAGGCAATGGCAAGGTATGCTTTGTCGATTTCTGAATGACGCAGGCTTATGCCCAATACTATCATTAATGGAATAATCAGATAGCTCTTCAGGCTTATAAATGAAAAAATGTTATTCTTTTCACTCATAGCCGCAATTCTATCCAAATTTTTGTTTACCAGTTTGTAGAAACCCCCAAAATAGATAACTAAGGCCAAAATAAGACCCATTATAATAAATCGAATGGCGGTTTGGGGCTCTTCAAAACTTAACCATGTTGAAGCCATAATTATTAGCATACAACCTACGGCAGCCCACATAATTCCGGCTATCAATATGAGAATGGAGCTTGATACTAGGAATTTCATTTTAATATTGACTTAATTCGTTATTTTCTTCCAACTATATTTATGTTTTCTTATTCTGGATAGTCTTATTGCGAAATTCTTTCACCAGAGCCTGAATATGTCCTAAACCCACTAAAAGTTTTGCAAATCCGATTCCCAGATATAAAATGTAAAGATAATGATAAGGTATATTTGAATGACGAAGTGAGACTGCTATTATTATCATAATCGGAATGATTAAATAGGTTTTCCAGCTAAGGAAAGTTAATATAAAATTCTTTTCCCCCATTGATCGTATCCTCCTCAGGTTATTATTCACCAGCTTTTGAAAAACAAAATGGTTCAAAATTAGAGCCATTCCCAATCCAAAACCAGTATTTATTATTATTGAAGAATTGGATAAATGCGCCCAAAAGCTATGTGATATTTTTAATAGCAAAGTTCCAACGCTTAACCACATAATTCCGGCTATCAAGATAAGTTCTGATTTTGATACAAGGAATTTCATTTTTATTGGGTTTTGT
Organism: Bacteroidales bacterium; assembly: GCA_021740585.1. Classification (GTDB taxonomy): domain Bacteria; phylum Bacteroidota; class Bacteroidia; order Bacteroidales; genus JAGLSB01. The sequence continues at coordinate 29,117 of JAIOZM010000035.1, read as the reverse complement.
TTTGAGGCATTAAGCTTAAACTTATTTAAGCTTTTTCATTTGCAATCTTTTTCTTTCTATTACAATGACTTTATGTAATTTGTTCATTAATAATTCTTTTGTATCGAATCAATTTTCTCGTTAAATGTGCGGGTATTCCAGATTTTAATTCTGGTCTTCTGATTGTTTAACGCACAACAAAATGCTCAATTATTAAGAAATATGCACTATGTAATGAGCAATGAGTTGTTATTTTGCTGGGAATTAATTAACGCGGTATGCACTATTCCGATGACCGGAGTGTTGTTTTTGCTTTTAAGTACAATCTAATTTATAAGTATTTTTTCTCTGTTGCCATTTTGCAGGTAAAATGTATAATCGCATTGAAAGGTATTTTAATCATTATTAATTATCTCAATTTCTAAAGTATCAAATAAGCATAATTGTTCATTCTGTTGGAGTATGTTTCACCTCGTTTTCCCTCATCTTAAAAATATGTTTTCACAGCAAACTCAAACTGATTAATGAAAATTTCCTTGAAGTTTGATATGTTATTCTGTTCGTAAAATAATAACATTGCTTTTTTGTAATCAACGGAATCCACTGTTCTAAAAGACAATGGACAATAATTATAGTTCATCAGAATAGCATTACTTACAATCCTTGCAGTTCTTTTATTACCATCCATAAATGGCTGGATATACGAAATCAGAACCAAGGCAAGCAATGCTTTTTCAAATACACTTTCCTTATCGTTTATCACATCGCAGGTGTTTCTAAGTGCTTCTTGAATCTGAAATTCATTATCAAGCGGTTTGTAATTAGTACCTGAAATACCGATACGCCTTTTTCTTAAATTCCGTTCAACTGCTAATTCTTTTGTTAATATGCTATGAATATCCTCAATTTTAGAAATTGTTAACGGATTTATATAATCATCATTCTCAATTATGAAATCAAGAGCATATTTATGATTTAAAAGCATTACTGCTTCTTCTTTTGTTTTTCCTGAGGCCGTTTCTTTTTCTTTTAATAATCGTTCAGTTTCTAAGAGAGTGTAGGTGTTTCCTTCAATCTGCGATGACTTCCAACTTAAATCAATTGCCAGCCTTTCCAGTTCTTTTTTATATTCATTTTCAGACAATTCCAATATGTTCTTTTGATATTCTTTTTGCAATAATGTCAATTTCCCTATTTCACTCTCTGAAAAAGTATTGTGTTTTCTAAGTACTCCGGTGATTACATCCGAATTGAAGCTTTCTATGATTTGTCGCTCATCAATTTCTTTCTCGTAATATCTTTCAATGTCGATCGGACAAATTAATTCATAAGCTGGAGACACAATATACTTTGTCCCTTTTCCTTTTCCTTTTGTAAGTAAATAATTGTTTGTTTTTAAAACTGTTAGGATTCGTTTCAGAGTCGAATAACTATAAGAATCTACAATGCTATCAAAAATCTCTTTAGATGAACATTGTCCATTTTTTTTAACAATATCAATTATTTGTTGTTCTCTATTATCACTCATTTTTTTATTTTCAAGCTCACAAATATACTCTTTTTAGCTCAAAAACCACATATAATTGAGCTGTATCTTTCTTCAAAATGAGCTACAAATCACTAATATATAAGTCAAACATATATCCAAATTTGTTCTGATGCGCAGTAAGGGCTTCCAGAATTTACTAATCTAAATTAGCAAATATATTCCAATGATTTTTCAGAATGCATTAATATTTCGGGGTGGGATAATAACTGAAACAGAATTTCATGCAAAATTAGAGTCAAAAATGCTTTTGTTTTACAGTATTGGAGGCTGAAATTAATCTTGTAGGTTCATTGTAAGAAGAAAAATTTGGTCAATCACCAGAATTCAAAAAATCAATATTCCTCCTCAAACCCTCAAATTTCGTCCTTTTCACCGCACTGCCTTCAAAAAGATAGTCGAATTCTTCTTCCTCCAAGCAATGCCACTCATCTTTAGTCTTTTTCAACAAATCCTCCTTTGGTTCGAAGGCTGGATTATTGTGTTTGATCAAATCACGGTTCCACGGACACACATCCTGACAAATATCGCAGCCGAAAGCCCGATTGTAAAATGAATTTTTGAATTCTGATGGGATATCACCTTTATGCTCAATGGTGAGATAAGAAATGCATTTCCCGGCATCAACGGTTCGATTAGCATTTATAGCCTTTGTAGGACATTCACTTATGCACAAACTGCAAGTGCCGCAAAAATCTTTAGAAATATTTTCATTATAGACCAGCTCCTGATCGATAATAATTTCTCCAATAAACACATAAGAACCAAAATTCTTTGTCAGTAATAAGGAGTTTTTTCCAATCCAACCCAATCCTGCATTTCGGGCCAGAGCATGTTCCATAACCGGAGCCGAATCAACAAAGGCTCGTCCGGTGGCCTCGGGAAATATTTCATTTATGAAAGAAAACAGGGCTTTTAGCTTCTTTTTCATGACTTTATGATAGTCACGGCCGTAGGCATATCTCGAAATTACAGGAGCATCGGAGTCTTCCTGCATTTCGGGATTATAATAATTTAGCAGGACGGAAATTACTGATTTGGCATTTTGCACCAATTCTCTGGGATCTTTTCGTTTTTCCAGATTGTTTTCCATCCATTGCAAATCTGCATGATGCCCTGACTGGAGCCATTTATCGAGAATTACTGCATCTTCGGAAAGAAAACCTGCTTTTGAAAAACCACAATCGCTAAATCCAAGCTCCAGAGCTTTTTTCTTAATTAGTGCGGTATTTTCAGCAATTGTTTTCACAAGATTTTAAAGCAAGCCCAAGTCAAGTTTGGCCTCATCGCTAAGCATTTCCTGATCCCACGGAGGGTCGAAGGTTAAATTTACCGTGGCTTTTTTAACCGATTTTACACTTCCTACCTGATCGCGTACATCCTCCAGAAGGGAGTCGGCCACCGGACAATTCGGGGTGGTGAGGGTCATGGTTATAACCACATTAAAGTCTTCCTGAACATCTATTTCATAAATTAAACCTAATTCATAAATATTAACAGGGATTTCCGGATCGTATATATTTTTTAAGGTCAGTATTATATCCGATTCTATATCCAATATAGTTCTTTCGCTCATTTCTAAAATTATAAAAAGTAAAATTCAATCAATTAATCTTGTTTCCTTCGTACTTTGAATGATATGCCAGAGCATACAATTTCATTTGTTTCACCATCGAAAGCAATCCGTTCGAGCGGGTAGGAGACAGGTTCTCCTTTAATCCGATTTTGTCGATAAAATACAAGTCAATGTTCATTATTTCAGAAGCTTTCTGCTTGTTCAATACCCTTACTAACAAGGCAACAATTCCCTTTACAATAATAGCATCGCTGTCGGCTGTGTATGTAATTATCCCGTTCTTGTATTCAGCATTCAGCCAGACTTTCGATTGACAGCCATTTATTAGGAATTCATCTGTTCTGAATTTTGGATCAATGCCGGGTAGCTCTCCACCCAATTCAATCAGATAATTGTAGCGATCCATCCAATCGTCGAAAACAGAAAATTCGGCTATTATCTGTTCCTGTAATTCGTTGATGCTCATTTATTTAAAATCAATTTATAAGTACAATAATAAGTATTTTATTTAAGCATGCTTTGTGCCTTTTTTATGCCGTCAATCAGAATATCAATTTCTTCAAAGCTATTATAAAAAACCATTGATGCCCTGAGGCTGCCGTCGATACCGAAATGATCCATAACCGGCTGGGCGCAATGCGATCCGGTGCGAACAGCCACACCAAGTTTATCGAGTATCATACCCATATCGTAGGGGTGAATGGATTCAATAATAAAGCTTTGAACGCTGATTTTATCTTTTGAATGCCCTAATATTTTCAGCCCGTCAATTTTGTTTAACTCCCGGGTTGAGTAATTAAGCAACTCCTTTTCATAGGATTTTATTTTCTCCACACCTATGTTTTCAACATAGTCTAATGCTTTCGCAAGACCAATGGCTCCAATATAATTTGGGGTTCCGGCTTCGAATTTAAAAGGCAGACTATTAAAAGTAGTTTTTGTAAAGCTAACTTTATCAACCATATCACCTCCACCCTGCCAGGGAGGCATTTCTTCCAGCCATTTTTGTTTGCCGTATAGAATGCCGGTACCTGTTGGGCCATAGATTTTATGACCGGAGAAGACGTAAAAATCCACATCCAATTCCTGAACATCAATTTTTTCATGTTGAATGGCCTGAGCACCGTCGAGCAAAACGGGAATATTAATTTTGTGAGCAATGTTAATTATCTCCTTTACAGGATTAACTGTTCCAAGTGTGTTGGAAGTATGAGTTACACTTATGAGTTTGGTTTTGTCGCTAATAAGTTTTTTGAATTCACTAATGATCAGCTCGCCATTTTCGTCGAAAGGAATAATTTTTAAAACAGCCTTTTTCCGTTCACAAAGAAGTTGCCAGGGAACAATATTTGAGTGATGTTCCATTTCTGAAATAATTATTTCATCTCCTTCAGAAATATACTTTTCACCGAATGAAAAAGCAATCATGTTAATGGATGCTGTGGTACCACTGCTAAAAATAATTTCGCTTTTTTCTTTAGCATTAATAAAGCTTCTTACTTTCTCACGCGCCGCTTCATATTCTTCGGTCATCAAGCCGCTGAGGTAATGCACACCGCGATGAATGCTGGAATTTGTAAATGAATGCAGCTCATTAATTTTGTCAATTACCGACTGAGGTTTCTGGGTTGTGGCACCATTGTCAAAATACACCAGTTTTTTGTTGTAAACCTTTTGGTGCAGGACAGGAAAATCTTCCCTGATCTTTTGAATATCGATATTTGTCGTAGGTTTCATGATTACCTACAATTCATTTTGCAGTTATTACAGCGCGAAAGCTCTCCCCTTAAGCGTTTTTCAACCAGTTCATCAATCCTTTCACGTAAAGCAGGAAGCTTAATTTCGGAGATTACTTCATGAGCAAAAGCATACATTAACAGCAAACGACTTTCACGTTCATTAATGCCTCTCGATCTCATATAAAAAAGAGCTTCCTCATCCAGCTGACCTACAGTGGCACCATGTGAGCATTTTACATCGTCGGCGTAAATTTCCAATTGCGGTTTGGAATTCATTTTAGCGTCGTCAGACAAAAGTATATTATTGTTTTTCTGATAAGCCATGGTTTTTTGTGCGTCGGGCCATACATGAATCCTGCCTGCAAAAGCACCTCTGGCATTTTCATCCAAAATACCTTTGTAAAGCTGGTTGCTGGTGCAATTGGGTTTAAGATGATTGATGTAAATGGAATTGTCGATATGCTGTTCTTTGTCGGCAAGAAATAATCCGAGAGAATTATTCTCACAATTTTCGCCGTTCAGGTTTACCTTAATATTGTTTCGGATAACACCACCATGCAGACTAATGGTATTCGAAGTTACTGTGCTATCTTGCTCCTGCTGGATGAAACTATTTGTTATCTGCACCGATTTGTCATGCTCATTCTGAACGCGGGTAATATTGAAGTTTGAATTTTTATCCGCAAAAACTTCTGTTACCGAATTGGTAATAAATTTTTGTATGCTCAATGAGTGATCGCATATTACCACATTGGCTTCAGCACCTTCTTCGAGGATGAATAAATTGCGATGTTGCACCATTTGGTCCTCCTCAGATAAAAGGAGGTGGATGATCTGAATGGATTTTTCATGCTTTACATTTTTTGGGACGTATAAAAAAACACCATCCTGCGCAAATGCAGTATTCAGAGCCGCTATAGGGTCATTTTTATAATCAGAATACTGTGCAAAATGCTTATAAACCAAATCGGGGTATGATTTCATAGCAGCTCTGAGGCTCCCAATAATGACTCCATTTTCCAGTTTTGTGATTTCTTCACCCTGATTCAGAAAAAAGCCATTCAGAACAAGGATGGCCTGGGTATCAATTTCAGGTATGTCGCAGCTAAAAATGTCTTCAATATTAAACTCAATTTTTTTGGGAGAAAAAACATGATTCATTTCTTCAAAAAGAAGATCCCCAATAGCTGTATATTTATAGTTTTCCGATTTCTTTCCGGGAATTTTCAGCTTCGCGAGCGATGTAACAGCCTCTCTGCGAATACTATTCAGATGTTCATTGTTTTCAGCCAATAGAATATTCCTGTTAGCTTCAAACAAACTCACAAAACTTTCCGTAACATCGGCTAATTTATATTCAATATTCATTTTCTCTGGCCTTAACTTATTCTGCAGTAATTTCTTCAGTAATCCACTCGTATCCTTTTTCTTCCAGCTCGAGAGCCAATTCTTTGCCCCCCGATTTAACAATTCTGCCTTTGTAAAGAACGTGGACAAAATCGGGAACGATATAATCGAGCAGCCTTTGGTAATGTGTAATTATGATGCTTGCTGTTTCCGGAGATTTAAGCAGATTGACACCGTTTGCAACTATCCTTAAGGCATCGATATCGAGACCCGAATCCGTTTCGTCTAAAATAGCAAGCCTTGGTTCCAGAAGAGCCATTTGAAAAATTTCATTCTTCTTTTTTTCACCCCCCGAAAAACCTTCATTTACTGAACGTTTGGTAAGATTTGAATCAATACCCACCACGCTTTTCTTCTCATGCATTAGCTTCAAAAATTCCGCAGCAGAAAGCGCTTCAAGGTTTTTGTATTTTCTTTGCTCGTTTATGGCCGTTCTCATAAAATTCACCATGCTTACCCCCGGAATTTCAACAGGATATTGAAATCCGAGAAAAATTCCTTCCAGTGCCCTTACTTCCGGATTCATATCTAATAAATCTTTTCCAAGATATTCTATACTACCATCTGTAACACTTACATATTCCCTGCCGGCCAAAGCAGAAGCAAGAGTGCTTTTCCCTGAGCCATTAGGGCCCATAATTGCATGAACTTCTCCGGCTTTAACTTCGAGATTGATTCCTTTAAGAATCTGTTTGTCGTTTATGTTGACTTTTAAATTATTTATCTTAAGCATTTTCTTATTTTTTTCAATAATTAACCTACACTTCCTTCAAGAGATATCTGCAGAAGTTTTTGGGCTTCAACAGCAAATTCCATTGGAAGTTTATTTAGTACTTCTTTTGCATAACCGTTTATAATCATACCGATGGCTGTTTCCGTGGTTATTCCCCTCTGGTTGCAATAAAATATCTGATCTTCACCGATTTTTGAAGTCGTTGCCTCGTGCTCTACAATAGCCGTACTGTTATCAGTTTCTATGTATGGGAAAGTATGTGCCCCACATTTATCACCCAGCAAAAGCGAGTCGCATTGGGAGAAATTCCGTGCTTTTTCAGCACCCTTGAGCACTTTAACCAGTCCACGATAAGAGTTCTGACTTTTCCCGGCAGAAATTCCTTTAGATATGATCAAACTTTTGGTGTTTTTCCCGATATGCATCATTTTGGATCCTGTATCGGCTTGCTGATGGTTATTGGTAACCGCTACGGAAAAAAATTCTCCTGTAGAATTGTCGCCCTTTAAAATACAACTTGGGTATTTCCATGTCACAGCCGAGCCAGTTTCAACCTGAGTCCAGGAAATTTTCGAATTGTCGCCTTTTGCGATTCCTCGTTTAGTTACAAAATTGTATATACCTCCCAGACCATCTTTATTTCCGGGATACCAGTTTTGAACCGTCGAATATTTTAATTCTGCATTTTCCATGGCTACCAACTCAACAACCGCGGCATGCAGTTGATTTTCATCGCGTTGAGGGGCAGTGCAGCCTTCCAGATAACTTACATAACTGTTGTCGTCTGCCACCAGAAGTGTTCGTTCAAACTGACCGGTATTGGCGGCGTTAATTCTGAAATAGGTCGATAATTCCATTGGGCAACGAACACCTTTTGGAATAAAACAGAAGGAGCCGTCGCTAAACACTGCCGAATTTAAAGCGGCAAAATAATTATCGGTTGAAGGAACAACGCTTCCCAGATATTTTTTTACCAAATCGGGATGATTCTTGACCGCTTCACTGAAAGAACAGAAAATTATTCCCATCTCTGCCAGAGTTTCACTGAAAGTTGTTTTAACTGAAACACTGTCGATTACAGCATCTACAGCAACGCCTGCCAGACTTTTTTGCTCTTCAAGGGGAATTCCCAGCTTATTAAAAGTGTCAATTAGTTCAGGATCTACTTCGTCGAGACTTGTATATTTTGCATTTTGTTTTGGAGCGGCATAATAGATAATATCCTGATAATCAATTTCCGGTATCGTAAGATGTGGCCAGGTAGGCATTTTCATTTTTTGCCAGTTACGAAAAGCTTTAAGCCGAAACTCAAGCAGCCATTCCGGCTCGTTTTTCTTGGCGGAAATGATGCGCACAACTTCCTCATTCAGGCCTTTTGGTATGGTTTCAGTCTCAATATCAGTATGAAAGCCGTACTTATATTCACCCTGGGTTACATCATTAAGTATTTTATCTTGCTCTGTCATAATTTGTTAGAAAACTTTTAATCGTTTATTTAGATTAAATACAAATAGAGGACAAAGATAAAATATTTTTATGAAAAATCGCATAATATCTGTTCAAGTTTACTCTTGTAACTCCACTGGCTCCTTTTGTCTTTGAGCTCCCTTTACCCGATTCAAACGGGTTTAAGGTTTCAGGTTGAAGGGGTTTGATTTGGGCTTGAGTTAGGTTTAAAACGTGCTTTGCACCCCGACTCAATCTGAAATCAATATTTCCACTTGTTTGCCAATTTTACTAAGGATAACATGACAGGAACTTCAACCAATACACCAACAACTGTTACTAATGCTGCCGGAGATTGTAATCCGAATAATGCGATTGCAACGGCTACCGCCAGTTCAAAAAAATTACTTGCTCCAATCAATGCGGCAGGAGAACAAATGGCATGAGGTAGTTTTAGTTTTCGTCCACCAATCCATGCTACGAAAAAGATAAAGTAGGTTTGAATTACCAGCGGTATTGCCACCAAAAGAATAATTAATGGATTCTCTACAATTATATTCCCTTGGAATGCAAACAATAAAATCAAAGTAAGTAGCAGGGCGATTATTGAAACAGGCTTAAACTTTGGTAAGAACTCATTTTTAAACCATACTTCGCCTTTACGTTTACTCAGCACCTTATGGGTAATATATCCTGCCAACAAGGGAACAACAACAAATACCACAATACTTGCAACTAAGGTATCGTATGGGATGGTAATGTTGGTAATACCCAAAAGCAAACCAACGATTGGAATAAAAGCAACCAAGATAATTAAGTCGTTTACTGAAACCTGAACCAAAGTATAGTTTGGGTCGCCATCGGTAAGGTAACTCCAAACAAATACCATAGCGGTACATGGTGCTGCGCCTAATAAAATAGCGCCTGCAATGTATTCTCCTGCTTGTTCGGGTGAAATAAATGCTGAATAAAGCTTAGAGAAGAATATCCAGGCAAAAAATGCCATTGTAAAAGGTTTAATCAGCCAGTTCACAACTATGGTTAGTAATAATCCTTTAGGTTGTTTTCGGACACTTTTAAGGCTTGAAAAATCAACTTGTAGCATCATTGGGTAAATCATTAACCAAATCAGAATTGCCACAGGAATATTCACTTTGTAAATTTCCATATTGGCTAAAACCTGAATTCCATCTCCGGCAAAATTACCTATACCAATACCTACCGCAATACAAATTGCAACCCACAGGCTTAGGTATTTTTCAAAAAAGCCAATTTGTTTCTTATTATTGCCCATTTTTTGTTCCGTTTACTGTTATACTATAAATGCCTACCTTATTACGTTTGAACGCTCTAAGTTCATCAAGTGTAATGTATTTCAAAAGAATATTATTGGGGATTTCGATTTCCTTCTCTTTTTTTACTTCAATGTTAGTAAACCCCTGCTGTTTAATAATATCAAGGTAGGCATCTTTTAATACAGCCCCTGAAACACAACCGGCATACATCTCAGCAGCTTCCTGCAATTTTTCAGGCAGTTCACCGGTCAATACGACATCGGAAATGCAAAAATGACCTCCCGGTTTTAATACCCTAAATATTTCGCTGAAAGCTTTTTGCTTATCAGGCACAAGGTTTAACACACAGTTGCTGATTATCACATCAAATTTATTGGTATCAAGTGGCATTGCTTCAATATCTCCCTTTACAAAATCAATGTTTTTAAACTCTGTTTTTTCGAGATTCTTTTTCGATTTTTCAAGCATAGCATCTGTGAAGTCGAGTCCGGTTACCCAACCTGTTTCACCAACGATGGTGCGGGCAACAAAACAATCATTTCCAGCACCAGAGCCTAAATCTAAAACATGGTTTCCTGCTTTTATTTCAGCGTATTGTGTTGGTAACCCACAACCTAAACCTAAGTCAGCATCAGCATTATAACCTTCAAGTTTGGTATAATCATCACTGAAAATAGTATAGTCCATATTATCGCAACATCCGGTACTGCCACAACAGGAACTTTGGTTTTGTTCTTTGCTTTGTGCAGCGATTGCACCGTATTTATCCTGTACAATAAGCTTTAATTCTTCGGCTTTCATAATATATTAATTTGAAAATGTAATAATTTGAAAATGATGTAGATTGAAGTTCATTCCAATTAGATTTTGAAGAACTGATAATTTTTGAAAGAATATGTATGATAGATATTATCATTTCTCAGAATCTTCAAATCAGATAATTTTCAAATCATTAACATAAAATTCATAAAACTTATTCTTAATCTCGTCGCGCACCCGAATAAATTCACTCCAGATAAATTCGTCTGTACCTGTTGCGTGCGATGGGTCATCAAAACCAATGTGTAAGCGGTGTTTTACCTTGCCCATGAAAGCCGGACAGGCTTCATTTGCTCCGCCACAAACAGTAATGACGTAATCCCATTCTTTGTCAAGGTATTTCTCAACTGAATCGGAAGTGTGGTGGCTAATATCAATTCCTGTTTCAGCCATTGCTTTAACGGCATTCTGATTTAGTCTGCCCGATGCTTCCGTTCCGGCTGAATAAACTTCGATATTGGCATCGAATGATTGTAAAAACCCATGAGCCATTTGGCTTCTGCAGCTATTACCTGTACATAAAATTAAAACTTTCATATAGTTGTTAACATTGATTGTCATGACAAAATGATTCATCTATAAAGAACTCATTAAAAAGTGATTTGAACTTTTTTATAGTTGAACCACATAAACAATAATTTATTTTTAAACCTTCTACTTCTCCGTGGATTACACCAATTTTTTTTAACTCTTTTAAATGTTGTGATACTGTTGTTCTACTTAGAGGTAATTGGTCTGAAATATCACCGGAGATGCAGGTTTTGCTTTCTGCAAGGAATTTTAGAATTGCCAGACGGGCCGGGTGAGAAATAACTTTGGCAAATAATGCTAATTCCTGCAATTTATCATCAAATATTTCTCGCTTATCCATTGCTGTAATTTTATTATTTTGTATGTCGTAAACATACGACACTAAACAGCAAAAAACAACAATTGTTTAGTGATTTAACTTAAAGTTAATAATCAACTCTCTTGTTTCAATATAACCTGTATGCCTAAAAAATTCTTTACCTTCAGTATTTAAAAGTACCTGTGTTGGAATAGCTGCAATACCGTAATATTTCATTAGTGTTTGATTTTCAGGTTTCAGTATATTCAGGAAAACGACATTAACAATATTGGGATATTGTTGTTTTATTTCTTCCATAACATTTTCCATATTGCGACATGCTACGCAGCCTGTTGCACCAAATTCAAGAAATGTAATTTTGTAGTTCAAGCCATTGGCTAAATAATTGTAGGCAGAATCGATGTATTCATCTCCTCTATCCATAATTGCCGGAGCTGTATTCTTAACCATCAAGTCTGATAGGTATTGGTTCAGTTTGTCTTTCGATGCTAATCCAACAATAATCAGTAATATCAAACCGACAAATACGAACCAGGGCAATACTTTTTTTATCATTAGGGTTTAATCTTGTCAAATAGTCCCAATAGTTTTTTATTTAATATTTCTTTGATTTCTGCCTCACTATCTCCAATGGGTTTAACAGGAATTAAATCGGTTATTTCTGTATAGCTTAAATTTTTATTGTACATCAATTCCAGTGAGGCTTTTAATGTTTCGTAAATAGTTTCACGACTTTCCTCTGCCGATAAGCCCATTTCTTTGGAGATGTTTTGCATTTCATTCCACTGAAACCAAAAGTAGGTAGGAAGCATTGCTGATGCAATAGCATAGGCTTCAAGCTTTTTTTCATCGGTTTCAATGGTGTTTCCTAGAACTTTTAATGTTTCAAGAATAACATCCTTCTCCAATTTGTCAATTGCATTGCTAAAACAAACCGGATTGTAGCCAAGGTTTGCATACGAAGTAGCATTGGGTATCATTCGACCAATTCTTTCAGTACCCAATAATTCTGAAAGTTTTTGAATGCTGAATTTTGGAGCAAGCGAAATAATTAGAGCGTTTTTATCAATTACATCTTTTAGTTGGGTAATAGTTTCTCCAATTACAGGAGGATGCAAAGCAATAAACACTAATTCTTTTGAAGCTGCATCGCTTGCTTTTTCAGTAGTCTCAATAAAAGGGAAATCATTTTTTAACTTGTTTAGTGTTTCGGCATTGGAATCACATACTGTAACTGAACTAAACCTAACATTTTGGTTTTTAAATCCTTGCAGGAAGATTTTCGTAATCCTTCCGCCACCGATAAAACCAACCGAGCTTGCGAGCTCACCATAGGGAATTGATTTTGTTTTCATAAGCCGGGTTTTTAGTTGAACATTTTTACATCTGTAAGAATATTTTGTCTCTGATTTTCAGTTTAAAATCAAGCTTGCCAATAGTAGAAATATAACAATTATTAAAGCATAAAATTAAACAGATAGCCTAGCAGAATTATGAATATTGTTATTGTTCCAAAGAAGATTCCAATGAGTTTCCATTTCATAACTTTCTTTAGTAAAGTAGCTTCGGGTAAAGATAATCCTACAACCGCCATCATAAAGGCAATAGCTGTACCAAGTGGTACGCCTTTGGCAACAAACACTTGTATTACGGGTACAATTCCGGCTGCATTGGCATACATAGGCACAGCCAGTATTACGGCTAATGGAACAGCATACCATTTGTCTGCCGATAAGTATTCGGTAAAGAAATTTTCAGGCACATACCCGTGCATGGCAGCTCCAATAGCAATGCCAATAATTACATACAACAAAACATTACGAACTATGTCCCAGCCGTCTTTAATAATGGTTGGTAAGCGGTCGATAAAAGGTGTTTTTTCACCTTCCCACTCTTCATTTTCTTTTATAGAGTTTTCCTGAATCTCACGAACCCAATTGCTCAGGTACTTATCAAGTTTTAGTTTGCCAAGAATATAACCGCCTACCATTCCCAAAAGAATGCCACTTCCTGCATAAATTGCGGTAGCTTTTATTCCGAATAAACCTAAGAACATGGCAACCGCAACCTCGTTAACCAAAGGGGATGTAATCAGGTAAGCAAACGTTACGCCCAATGGTATGCCTCCCTTAACAAAACCGATAAATAGAGGTATTGACGAACAGGAACAAAAGGGTGTAACCGCGCCAAAAAAGGAGGCGAATAAATATTCTAAGCCATAAAGTTTTTTGGTAGTCAGGTAAATTCTTAATCGGTCAACAGGAAAATACGCATTTACTGCTCCCATAAGACTACTAATAAGAAATAGCAGAATAAGAATTTTTACAGTATCATAAAAGAAGAAGTTAACTGCTTCGCCCAAATGCGTTTCCGGCTTTAGTTTTATCAAGTCGAAAGTGAAATAGTCAACAATATTTGGCAGAAACTTATATAATAGAATTAAAGTTGGTAAAACCACCGCAATCGAAAACAATAAAGTTGTTCTCTTTTTGTTTTCTTGCTTTTGTTGTTCGGAGGCATCCATGACACATGTCTCATATTTTGTTTCGTCTAGTTTCTTTGTTAATAAATTCAATCTTCTCATTAGATGCCTTTTTTGCGCTCGGTAATTAACGAACAATATTTTTATTTTTTTTGTAGGCTAAACCATAAATATTGTGAAGCTCTGATAAATACCAACTCCAATAAAAAGTACTGCTATCACCCTGCGAAACCAAGTTTCAAACACCTTTATTTTATTATATAAGTTGCCTATTGACCCCACGCTAAAAGCAATTAGCCAGGCGAAGATTATTACAGGGATTCCGGTTGCAATAGCAAATGAAACAGGCAGAAGTAATCCGCTTGCACTACTTACTGTCATTGGGATTAGCATACCAAAATACAGCACTCCGCTATACGGACAAAACGCTAAGGCAAACACAATGCCCAATAAAAGAACGCCCCAGAAGCCACTATTTGCTTTGTTTTCCATTTTTTCTGTTAAAAAACTGATGCCGGGAATAGTTAGTTTTAGTAGGCCAAGCATAAATAAACCTATTATTATTAATAATGGACCCAGGAGTTTTTCTCCCCATTCCTGAAGAACACCTGAAAATTCAAACTGACTGGCTCCGAAAAAGAAAATCATGCCAATGGCTGTATAAGAAATGGCTCTTCCAAGTGTATAAACCAAGCCATTGATAAATACTTTCTTTTGGCTTTCAATGTCTTTACTGATAAAGCCAATTGCAGTAATATTGGTTGCTAATGGGCAGGGACTTATGGCTGTCATAAGTCCCAATAAAAATGCCGATAACAACGGAATATTTGATGATTCAAAAAACTGTTGTAAAACTTCCATAAGTTAAATCATAGAATCTATTGTAGATTTAAGTTTTGCTTTTAGTTTGTCCGGATTGGTACGGGCGTTCATAAAGGCATCATTGGTTAGGTTAACTACCTTGTCACCTTTGATTATTATTAAGGTTTGCCCGCTGACTTTATATTTTTCAATCATCGGATTATCTTTTTCATCCTCACGATTTATCGAAGTGAAAGTAACTTTATCACCATAGTATTCTATCAAGGCTTCTTTAGTGACTGATTCTACAGCCTCACAGGTAGCACATCTGCGAGTAGCATGAAAATAGTATACCTGAACATCGGTTTTAGTTTGGTTTTGAACGGTTGTAGTTTTTTCTGAATCACAGGCTGGCGTTTTTTCTGCACAGCATTGAGCGTTCACCGAAAGTAATCCTGCTGCAAATACAAAACTTAGAATGCTAATTATTTTCTTCATTTGTCTGATATTTTATTTGGTTAATAAAACTTTAATCTCTGAAACCGATGGTACTTTGCCCTTAACAACTACTTTACCATCTACCACCAATGCAGGGGTTGTCATTACACCAAAATTCATAATTTCAACAATGTCTTCAACTTTTATTACATCAGCTGATAGTTCCAATTCTTTAACTGCTTCATTGGTGTGTTGCTCTAAGGTTTTGCACTTGGCGCAACCCGTTCCTAAAACTTTAATTTCCATTTGTGCTGGTTTTAAATTTGTGAAATCCATAATTCGTTTCTTTTTTCGCTGTTCGCCAAATAGCGAACTATTATTGTAAATTTTTTTATAGTTGCAGAAACTCTTTAAATAGAGCTTGTGCTTCTTTCCAATTCTCTTTATTAAGACAATATTTAATTTTTGGAGCTTCTATTTCACCCTGAATTAATCCGGCATCCTTTAATTCTTTTAAATGACCCGAAAGCGTTGATTTTACAATGGGAAGTTCATCGCTTAAATCTCCACTATAACAGCAACTCTGCTTTGATAGCAATTCCAATACGTACATTCGTATAGGATGTCCCATAGCCTTTGCGTATCTGGCAGCCCTCTTTTGTCTTTCGGTTAATACGTCTATACTCATTTATTGTTCGTTAAATTACGAACAAAGATAAATACATTTTTTAAATAAAATAACAAATGATAAAATTTTGTAGTTGCGTCTTTGCAACAAAACAACTACTCCTGCAAAAAAAGGTTGAAGTGTAGGTTTATGCTTATTTGTGAGATGTGTTAATTTGTCGGGTTGGGGTTTTCTACACTTGGATACAACTTCTCAATAAAGTCAGTCTTTATCCAATAAATGTCCATTAATCCGTTTTGTGGATGATTGTAGGTAGAGTATATCTTACTGGCGTTAAGAATTTTGTCTTCAGCCGATTTATCAGGGATATAGTCAGAGGCAAAAAACAAATATTTCCCATCGCGGGTTATTGAGGGCGATATGGCTGCCGTGCCGGGCAGATTAACTGTTTCTCCGAGGCTGATGGCATCGGACCATTTTCCTTCACCCAGATTAAAAAAAACATAATACTGAGCGGCTCTTTGCGAGGATTCATCCCTGCCGGTTGCGCATCCTATAAGATAAGATTCGTCGGGTGAAATGCATGCATTGTATATTTCTCCTTCGCCGCAAACATTTTCAGGCAGAAAAACTGCTTCCATGAATTTGCCATCTATCCATTCAGCTTTTTTCACATAACTTTTTCTGGAGTCTTTGGCATTCCAGGTAAAATATAGATTACCATTGTTTGAAAGCGAAGGAAAAAACTCACCTCCG
The DNA here is from genome assembly GCA_021740585.1 of Bacteroidales bacterium. Lineage (GTDB taxonomy): Bacteria > Bacteroidota > Bacteroidia > Bacteroidales > JAGLSB01. The sequence continues at coordinate 12,622 of JAIOZM010000035.1, read as the reverse complement.
TCGGTGTTTATATGGTCGGGAAGGTCTTTCATTTCAGACCAGATGCCGTCATCCAGTTTATCGACGTACCATATGTTTTGATTTGCCCATCCCTGGAGGGTATCTTCACCGATTCTGGGTTTTGTACTTAAGAAATAGAGTCTTTTTCCATCCGGTGAAAGAGCGGGCTCGAGGAAAAAAAACTGTGGATCGTTTGCAAAGGGGGCAACCTGAGGTGCAGTCCATTCGTTATTTTCTTTTTTCATCTGCATAATGGTGGTCACCTTGCCTGTAAGAATTCCAAAAAAGAGTTCGTTATAGTCGGGTGAGATGGCAATATCTCTTTCATACAAACCTTGCGACACAATTCCGGGTGCAAAAAGAAGGGAAGAATCGGTGGGAGGGATTGCAAAAACATCAACTATTGTTGATTTTTGACTATCAATACCCGGCTCATTGCAGGAATTCAATAATAAGAGTGCTGTAAAACCAAGAAAGACGATTAGTTTTTTCATAGCATTTTAGAATTAAAGTAATGGGAAAAAGTCTACAAACTCTTTTCGAGGATAAATTTAATCAAAAATCAGCTAATGACTTACCCCATTTTTTTATTATCGGGCTGTTTTTTTATATCAATAGTGTCCGCTAAAAAATGAGATTGCTTCGCTTAGCTCGTAAATGACAAGATATAATTGAATGATATTAAAATAAGATTCCTTCCAATTTTATAAAAATGTCTACCTTCGCAAAAAAATAAAAATGGCAAAAGCAAAAACACCCGTATCACTTTCTGAACTAGGCGAATTTGGATTAATTGAAAAACTCACCAAGGATATCAGCCTTAAACATAAAACGAGTTTAAAAGGTGTTGGCGATGATGCTGCAGTGATTGATTGCGGCGAAACATGCAGAGTAATTACTACCGATATGCTAACCGAAGGAATACATTTTAATTTAATGTATGTTCCACTGAAACACCTTGGATATAAAGCTGTTATGGTAAATCTGTCTGATGTTTATGCCATGAATGCAATCCCTAAGCAGATCACAGTTTCCATTTCTGTATCCTCAAAATTTTCAGTTGAAGCCATTGAAGAATTATATGCCGGAATTCATCTGGCTTGTGAAACTTACGATGTGGATTTAATAGGAGGTGATACTGTTTCATCTCTTACCGGTTTAACCATTAGTGTCACAGCCATTGGAGAAGCAAGAAAGGAAGATGTGAAATACAGATCAGGGGCACAATTAAACGATTTAATTTGCGTATCGGGCGATTTGGGAGCTGCATATCTCGGACTTCAGATATTGGAAAGGGAAAAAGATATTTATGAAAAGGACAATTCCATACAGCCGCATTTGGATGGTTACGATTATATTCTGGAACGCCAATTAAAACCGGAAGCGCGAAAGGATATTATAGAGTGGTTTAAAGCTGAAGGAATAAAAGTAAATGCTTTAATTGATATTTCTGATGGTTTATCGTCAGAGCTCGTTCATATATGCAAAGCTTCTGATAAGGGTTGTCAGATTTATCCTGAAAAAATTCCTATAAATCAGTCTGCCACCGATGTGGCAAAAGAATTGGAGCTGGAAGATCTTGTAGCCGCTCTTCACGGGGGTGAAGATTATGAGCTTTTGTTTACTGTCCCCATCTCCGAATACGATAAAGTAAACAATTTTGATGGGGTAAGTATTATTGGTAATATTACCGATTCAGGCAAAGCCGTGCTGGTTACAGCTGAGGGTGAAGGTGTTGAGCTGGTTGCTCAGGGCTGGGATGGATTTTAAGATTATTCCTTCCCGCCATTATATCCTCTTACAATACCTCTTTTTGAGTTACGGATAAATAGTACTACTTCATCGCGCTCTTTTGAAGGAAGCAGATTTGCTTCTATAAAATCGACAGCGTCTGAAATATTGAGATCTCTCTGATACAGGATTCTATACATTTCCTGAATCGCATAAATGCTTTCATTGGTGAAGTTTCTTCTTCTAAGACCTACGGAATTTATACCTGTATAAGCCAGAGGATCCCTGCCTGCAAGTATAAAAGGAGGAATATCTTTGGTAACCTTACTGCCACCTTGTATCATAACATGGGCGCCAATATGTACAAACTGATGGACCAGGGAGCCGGGAGAAACGATGGCGAAATTATCCACTATCACTTCGCCTGCCAGACCTGCATAACTGCCTAATATGGCATAGTCTTTAACCACGCAATCGTGGGCTACATGGGTATAGGATTGGAGGAGGCAATTGTTGCCAACAACTGTTTTTCCTTTTGCATTAGTACCTCTGTTTATGGTGGCAAATTCATGAATTGATGTATTGTCACCTATCTCGGCAGTGGAATATTCACCTTCAAATTTCAGATCCTGAGGCTCGCCGGAGATTACTGCTCCCGGATAGATCTTGCAGTTTTTGCCTATTCTTGCACCATTCATTATCACAGCGTTTGGACCAATCCAGGTGCCGTCGCCAATAATCACATCTTTTTCTATTGTAACAAAAGCATCAATTTTTACATCTTTACCAATTTTGGCTTCTGGATGTACATTTGCTTTGGGATATTCCATTTTTTATTCTTTTACTTTTGCAATTTGGGCCATCATTTCTCCTTCAATCACCAGCTGATCACCAACATATCCTTCGCCAAACATGATGGCAATACCACGTCTCATGGGTTCCAGCAGAGTCATTTTCATAATAAGAGTATCACCCGGAACAACTTTTCTCTTAAATCTCACCTTATCTACTTTGAGAAAAAATGTCAGGTAATTTTCAGGATCGGGAACGGTGTTCAGTACCAGCAATCCTCCTACTTGAGCCAGAGCTTCAATCTGCAAAACACCAGGCATTATTGGCTCTTCCGGAAAATGGCCAACAAAGAAAGGTTCGTTCATCGTAACGTTTTTAATTCCAACGATCTTTTTATCGTCGCGATAAATAATTTTATCTACCAAAAGGAATGGATTACGATGAGGGAGTGTGTTTTTAATACCAACTATGTCAACTACCGGAGTATCATTCGGATTATAGACAGGGATATCTTTTTTTGCAATGGCTTTTTTAGCCATCTGGCGAAGAATACGTGCAAATTCAGTATTCGAGTGATGTCCGGGTCTTGTGGCAATAATCTTCCCTTTAAAAGGCATACCAATCAGGGCAAGGTCGCCAATCATATCCAATAACTTATGACGAGCCGGTTCGTTAGGGAAATGCAAGTCTATATTATTGAGTACGCCTTCCGGCTTAACTTTAATTTTCGGTTTGTTAAACATTTCAGCCAAACGGTCGAGCTCCTCCTGATTCACCTGTCGGTCCATAATAACAATTGCATTATCAAGATCACCCCCTTTTATAAGGTTATTGGCAGCAAGAAATTCCAGTTCATGAAGAAAGACAAAAGTCCTTGAAGGAGCAATTTCTTCTTTAAACTTTTTATGATCGTCGAGTGTGGCATATTGATTTCCCAGAACTTTAGAGTTATAGTCGATCAATACGTTCATACTCAGTTGCTCATCGGGATAAGCAATAATATGAATTCCTTTTGCTTCATCATAATACTCCACCTTTTCTGAAGGAGTGAAATATACTTTATCGGCGGCTTGTTCAACAACTCCGGCTGTTTCGATGGCGTTAACATATTCCATTGAGCTACCATCCAGAATGGGAGCTTCGGGGGCATTAATTTCAATTAAAACATTATCGAGTTCCATTCCTACACAAGCAGCAAGACAATGCTCAATGGTTGATACTTTGGCATCATTTTGTTCCAGAGTTGTTCCCCTTGAGGTGTCGGTAACATTTTCGGCCAAAGCCTTAATTATTGGCTGACCGGGAAGATCAATCCGCTGAAAAATGAAACCGTGGTTTTCAGGAGCCGGCTTAAGTGTTAAGGTAACATTTAAACCGGTATGCAGGCCTTTACCGCTAACCGAAACAGCTTTTGCCAGAGTTCTTTGTTTTACAGACATATTAAAAAATAATTTCAGAAATGGATTTAAATTTTTCTAGAGCATTAAAAATGATGGATTTTAAAAATCGCCGCAATATACAAAAAAACAATAAATGGCAAAGCCTGATTTTGACGGATTCGACATTTATTAGCTGTATTTTAAGCCTTTCGGAGGATATATAAAGATTAATTCGAATTAAGGCATTGATTTTTTCAGATCTTTAAATTCTCTTTCAAGTTGATTTAGTTGTTGTCTCATCTCAGGCAGCTTGGTAAAAATAACATGCGATTTCCAGAAATTTTTAAAAGGTATGGCTGAGGAGCCTTGCAACATCTCGCCATCTTTCACATCACTTAATACCCCAGATTGCGCACCTATTTTCACATTATCTCCTATTTTAATATGCCCGTTAATAGCCACCTGTCCGCCAAACATATTATTCTTTCCGATTTTTGCTGACCCGGCAATGCCTGTCTGTGCTGCCATAACCGTATTTTCTCCTATTTCAACATTATGAGCAACCTGAATCAGATTGTCGAGTTTCACCCCTTTGCGAATTATTGTCGCGCCCATGGTGGCTCTGTCAACACAACAATTTGCTCCAATCTCAACAAAGTCTTCAATAATTACTATTCCTATCTGAGGAATTTTTTTGTAGTCATTATTTGCTGAAGGAGCGAATCCAAATCCGTCGGCCCCAATTATGGTCCCTGAATGGAAAACACAATTTCTGCCAATTTTGCAACCTTCATATACTTTTACACCGGGATAAAGTATACTTCCTTCTCCTATCTCAACACCGTCTCCAATATAAACCTGGGGATAAATTTTAACATTATTTCCTATTTTAGCTCCTTGTTCTATAACAGAATATTCACCTACATAAACATTCTCGCCAATTTTTACAGATTCATCAATACTTGACAGAGGACGAATACCGGTTTTTTGAGGTTTGCCCTGCTGATATAGCTCGAGAAGAGATGCAAAAGATTCATAGGCATTGTCAACCTTAATAAGTGTGGGACTTATCTCCTTTTCAGGCTTGAAATCTTTATTTACAAGAAGGATAGTAGCTCTGGTTTCATAGACATATTTTTCATATTTAGGATTGCCCAAAAACGCAATGGTACCTGGCTGTCCGTCTTCAATTTTTGATACATTATTTACTTCAGCGTCGGGGTTTCCAACAATTTCACCTTTTAGGAATTCTGCAATAACACTGGCTTTAAAATTCATTTCGATGTTTTTAGTTTAAAAAGCTTGAGCTCTCACGAAGGGCTGAACCCAATGCTTCATGCTCATATTCATATAAATACACTAATTGGGGGCAAATTTATGTAATAATTCCCTTTTTCTTTAATTCTTTTGGAAAACAGAGGTAATATTTCTTAACAGTTTTTGAAAGTGCACTTAAATCAAAAATGTCAGAAGATGAAATTATCTCCTTAAGAGAGCCATTTTTTTGAAGAATTCTGATTTTCTCATCTGAGGAATTATATGCCATGTTGCAGATATCACCGGTTGGCATTAAATATTTTACCTCACTTTCAGAAATGCCATAATGATTGATTATGGCTTCCTTAATTTTATCCTTTTCCGCAAGGGGAAAGTCATTGTTCTGAAGCCTGATGGCAAAAAGTTTTCTGTTAATTAACCATCCTGCAAGTCTTGAGAGTATCGGATCCTTATGTTTCATCCACGATTTGGCAGAGATAAGAATATCTCCATCATCCAACAGACTGAAAAATGTAAGGGTTTCCTGAGAAAGGTTCTTGTCAAATTCTTTTTTTGTAAGGAAATAGGACAGAGCCTCAGTGGCAAAAAGTTTTTCACCTGAATCAGATAGTTCTTTTGCCCGCTTGAGGGTGTTTATAAGCAAATGCTCTGCAGCCAGCACGGTTTTATGTAAATATACCTGCCAGTACATCAATCGCCTTGCCACAAGAAATTTTTCCACCGAATAAATTCCTTTGCTGTCAACCACCAATTCATCGTCTGCTACATTCAACATTTTAATAATCCGATCCGAACCAATCACACCCTCTGTTACACCGGTGAAATAACTATCGCGTTTAAGGTAGTCGAGCCTGTCCATATCAAGTTGTCCGCTAACCAGCTGAAAAAGAAATCTTTTATGGTATTCATTTTTAAATATTTGAATAGCCAGGCTTAAACGCCCTTCAAAAATTTCATTTAGCGTATTCATAAAAATCAGGGAAAGCTTCTCGTGATCTGTTCCGGAAATAATACTGTTTTCTAAGGAATGAGAAAATGGACCGTGTCCGATATCGTGGAGGAGCATGGCCGAAATTACCGATTCAGCTTCATGATCACTTATTTCGATCTCTTTAGAACGCAATACCTGTATAGCTTGCCACATCAAATGACCACATCCTAAAGCATGCTGGAACCGGGTGTGATTTGCTCCCGGATACACATAATTTGTAAGTCCAAGCTGGTTTATTCTTCTCAGGCGCTGAAAATACGGGTGCTCAATTATCTCATAATGAATTCCAAAAGGGAAGGAAATAAATCCGTATATCGGATCATTGATAATTTTTTTGTTGTCTGATTTTAAAATCAAAGTCGATGGTTTGTATGTTAGATCAAAATTAAGATTTTAATATCATAAAACAAGCCTGAAATTATGTGTCTGGCCATGATTTGAATAAAAGCTGAAGCACTTAAGCATTTATCCCGAATTCGCGGAAGGGTTGAAGCACGCGGCTTTCAATGCATAGGCCTTTCTCGCCAAAGAACTCAATTACAAAAACTAAATACGACTTTAAATGAAACGAAAAACAAGATGTCAGACAATCATTTGTTTGAGTTTTGTTGAGAATGATCAAAATCAGCGAAGCTAACTTTATAGGAATTTCCAATGCCCCCTTAATAATCACAAGATTTTATTTATATTACCATGATAGTTTTGTCATAATATTTTGAAATATAAATCTTTATTCGTACTTTTGCGCCCGTAAGAGGAAGAGAATTGCAAGGGGACGTTGTCCCCTATTTTATTGGATTACGAAATGATTAGTAAAAAAAAGATAGAAGATTTTTTGAATGATGAATTCGCAGATGGGGATGTCTTTCTCGTCGATGTAGTCATTAATGCGGCAAATTCTATCAGGGTATATGTTGATAAGCCCTTGGGAATCAGCATAAATGAATGTTATGACATTAGCAGGAAGATAACAGGTGAATTTAGCAGGGATGAGGAGGATTATTCTCTTGATGTATCCTCTCCCGGTTTGGATATGCCTTTGAGGGTGGCGGAACAATATGTGAAGAATATTGACAAAGATGTGGAAGTCTTGTTAAATGACGGAAAAAAACATAAAGGAATTTTGAAATCCTATAATTCTTTGGCAATTGAAATTGAAGAAAAGAAAAAAATTGCTGTAGAAGGCAAAAAAAATAAACAGTGGCAAACGCAATTATTAACTATAAATTTTGATGATATAAAGACTGTAAAAGTCGTTATTTCTTTTAATTAGGAAATTAGTAAGAAAATGGAAAATATAAATTTAATCGACACATTTTCTGAGTTTAAGGAACTCAAGAACATTGACAGGGTTACGATGATGAGTGTTTTAGAGGATGTTTTTAAGTCCATGTTGATAAAACAATACGGGTCTGATGAAGCATTTGATGTAATTATCAATATTGATAAAGGTGACTTCGAAATTTGGCATAAGCGGGAGGTTGTTGCTGACGAAGACTTTGAAGACGAAACGCTTCAGATTGCACTTTCTAAAGCTAAGGAAATTGATGAAGACTATGAAATTGGAGAAGAAGTTACAGATTCGGTTAAATTAATAGATTTTGGGCGGCGCTCAATACTTTCTTTAAGGCAAAATTTAACAGCCAGAATTCTTGAATTGGAGAAAAATAATATTTTCGCAAAATACAAAGACAGAATTGGTGAGATCGTAACCGGAGAGGTTTACCAGGTATGGAAACGTGAAATACTTATACTTGACGATGAAGGAAATGAATTAATTCTGCCAAAGGGAGAGCAGATTCCTTCAGATTATTTTAGAAAAGGGGACACTATAAGAGCGGTTGTTATTAAAGTTGAAATGAGGAATAACAATCCAATTATTATTCTCTCCAGAACATCTTCATTGTTTTTGGAGCGACTGTTCGAACTTGAGGTACCGGAAATTTTTGACGGACTCATCACCATAAAGAATATTGTTCGTGTTCCTGGAGAACGTGCTAAAGTAGCAGTAGAATCCTACGATGAGAGAATCGATCCGGTTGGAGCCTGTGTGGGAATGAAAGGAAGTCGTATTCACGGTATTGTTCGTGAATTGAAAAATGAGAACATCGACGTAATCAACTTTACCAATAACATTCAGCTTTTCATCTCCCGTGCACTAAGTCCGGCTAAAATTGGAAGCGTGAAGTTAAATGAGGCTGAAAAGAAAGCCGAAGTTTTTCTCGAACCTAAGGAGGTTTCACTCGCCATTGGTAAAGGTGGATTGAATATAAGGCTGGCAAGTCAGTTAACAGGCTATGAAATTGATGTTTACAGGGAGTCGGATGATGCGGATGATGAAGACGTTAACATCGAGGAATTCAGCGATGAAATAGAAGGATGGATAATTGACGAGTTTAAAGCAATTGGTTGCGACACAGCTAAGGCAGTTCTTGAGCTGACCGTGGAAGATTTAGTTAAAAGGACAGACCTTGAAGAGGAAACCATTAAAGAAGTAATGAAGATTATAAAAGCTGAATTTGAATAATTAAAGGCATTTTGTATAATTAAAAAATCTTCAAAAAAGGATAATATCGGAGTATGGATGAAAAAAAAGCAATAAGGCTGGGTAAGGCAGTTCGGGAGTTTAATGTTGGAATTTCCACCATTGTCGAATTTCTTAATAAGAAAGGGCATAAGGTTGAAGCAAATCCAAATACTAAGCTTGAAGCTGATGTGTATAGCCTTCTGATTCAAGAGTATAGTTCTGATCTTGATGCAAAGAAAAAATCTGAGAATTTCAGTCTGAAAAATCTTAGAGATAACAAAGAAACAGTTAGCCTTGAAGACATTGATAAGGATGTACAGATTGAAGATGAAAAAGAACTGTTTATAAAGGATTCATCTGCAAGTAACAAATCAGTAAACAGGGAAAGCGAAGCTGTTGTTGAGGAACCTGTTGAAGAAAAGAAGAAAGCAGGTTTAAAAGTTATTGGCAAAGTAGATCTTGAATCTCTTTCGGGGAAAAAGAAAGTTGTAAAACAGGAAGATACTCCTGAAAAAGGTAGTGATAAGAAGGTTGAAGAAGTTAAGCCGGAAAAAAAGGCTGATTTGCCTGTGGAAGAGAAGAAAGCTGAGCCGGTTGCTGAAACAATAAAGGAAGAAAAAGCAGAACCTGAAACCCCAAAATCAGGTGTTAAAGTTGTTGGTACCGTTGACCTTAGTTTATTGGAAAAGAAGAAGTCCAAACCAAAGGCTACAGAAGAAATTTCAAAAGAAAAAGTGGTAGCAGAAACAGAAACGAAAAAAACAGAAGAAACAGAAGAGGCTGCAATTCCCGTTAAGGAGGAGACAAAACCGGTTGAGACTAAGAAACCGGAAGAAATGATTCCTACAGTTTTCGAAAAGCTTAGTGGTCCTACTGTTGTTGGCAGAATTGTTCTTCCTGAAAAGAGAGTCCCTGAAAAGACACAAAAACCCGTGGCTTCTTCATCTGATACCGATAAATCGAAGAAGAAACGCAGAAGAATTTCGAAAGATACTGAAAAAGTCGATTTAAGAGGTGATAAGAACAGACCCGCTCCACAACGACCTGCTCCCGCCGGTGGAACCGCTCTTGGAAAAAGGAAAAAGAGGCTTCATCGTCCGGAAGTGAATGAAGATGATGTACAAAAGCAAATTAAGGATACTCTGGCTAAACTGACATCAAAAAGTTCAAAATCAAAAGGATCTAAGTATAGAAGAGAAAAACGCGATGTGGCTTACCAAAAGGTTCAGGCAGATCTGGAACAAAAGGAAGTTGATAAGAGCACCATTAAGGTTACCGAGTTTGTTTCTGTAAGCGAATTGGCAAGTTTGATAAGCACTCCTGTAAACCTGGTTATTCAAACATGTATGGATTTAGGGCTTTTCGTGTCTATTAATCAAAGACTTGATGCCGAAACCCTTGCCATGGTTGCCGATGAGTTTAATTATAAGGTTGAATTTGTAAGTGTTGAACTTCAGGAGTCAATAGATGAGGAAGATGATCACGAGGTTGGAGAACTTATCCCGAGACCGCCAATTGTAACGGTTATGGGTCACGTTGATCATGGTAAAACAAAACTTCTCGACCATATACGGAGCGCAAACGTAATTGCAGGTGAAGCCGGTGGAATTACCCAGCATATTGGTGCTTATAGTGTGGAGTTAAATGATGGTCGTAAAATTACTTTCCTCGATACTCCCGGTCACGAGGCATTTACCGCCATGCGTGCAAGGGGAGCGCAAATTACAGATATAGTAATTATTGTAGTAGCTGCCGACGACGGCGTTAAACCTCAAACCATAGAGGCAATCAATCATGCTGCAGCAGCTAATGTACCTATTATTTTTGCCATTAATAAAATTGATAAACCTTCTGCTAATCCCGATAAGGTTAAAGAGGAACTGGCAAATATGAATTATTTGGTAGAAGAATGGGGCGGGAAGTTCCAGTCTCAGGATATATCGGCAAAGAATGGTTTATACATAGATGAACTCCTGGAGAAAGTACTGCTGGAGGCTGAACTTCTTGAATTAACTGCTAATCCTGACAGATATGCCAAGGGTAGCGTAATTGAATCGTCTTTAGATAAAGGACGTGGATTCGTTACAACCATTTTAGTAGAAAGTGGAACCTTAAGAATTGGTGACGTAGTTCTGGCCGGAAGTCATTTCGGACACGTTAAAGCCATGTTCAACGAGAGGGGACTGAAAATTAAGGAGGCCGGTCCGGCAACACCAATCTTAATTCTTGGTTTAAACGGAGCGCCTCAGGCTGGTGACCGTTTTAATGTGATGGAAAACGATAGGATAGCAAAAGATTATGCTTCCAGAAGAGAGCAATTGCAACGAGAACAAGACCTCAGAACACAGAAACATATCACACTTGACGAAATAGGCAGAAGAATTGCTATCGGTAATTTCAAGGAACTGAATGTAATTGTGAAAGGTGATGTAGATGGTTCCATTGAAGCGCTTAGCGATTCACTCCTTAAATTATCCACGGAAGAAATTCAGGTAAATATCAAGCATAAAGCTGTAGGCCAGATTTCAGAATCGGATATTCTTTTAGCCGCTGCCTCTGATGCGGTAATAATCGGATTCCAGGTGAGGCCGTCTCTAAGTGCACGGAAATTAGCGGAAAAGGAGCAGATCGATATCCGATTATACTCCATTATTTATGATGCTATTGAAGAAATTAGAGCTGCAATGGAAGGCATGTTGTCGCCTGAGATCAGAGAAGAAATAGTGGCCACCCTCGAAATAATTGAAACCTTCAAAATTACCAAAACAGGCACCATTGCTGGTTGCATGGTTAGGGAAGGTAAAATTAAACGCGATTCGAAAATACGTATTATCAGAGAAGGAATAGTTGTTTTTAGCGGAGAACTTGGATCCCTAAAACGATTCAAAGACGATGCTAAAGAAGTGGCTTCAGGTTTGGAATGCGGATTGAATATTAAAAACTTCAACGATATTAAGGTAGGCGATGTTATTGAGGCCTATTCTGAAACAGAAATCAGGAAGAAATTGTAAATTTCTATTGTGAAACGCAGGTCGAACTGTTTTTCTGACAAAAATGCTAATTAGCGATGTGTCTGGAGTATCTCGACTTCTGTTAATGAGCGGAGTCGAAATAAGCGGAGTCGAAACAGACCAAACTATTCAAATCTGAATTCATTAAACGCAATCCTGATTTCATCTCTTACACGACGAAATTCTTTGTAGATTTCTTCTTCAGTACCCCTGGCTTCTGCCGGATCGTCGAAACCAATATGAAAGCGTTTTGTTACCCGTCCTGAAAAGGCAGGACAGCTTTCTTTGGCTCCCCCACAAACGGTTATTAAATAATCGAAAGCGTCATTAAGGAAGGCTTCTACGCTTTTTGGCATATTTTTATTCAGATTTATACCTGCTTCTTCCATTACTTTTATTGCTTTGGGATGTACTTCAAACGAAGGATTTGTTCCGGCGCTTAATATTTCAAATGAGGGATACTTTGCTTTAAGGAAGCCTTCAGCCATTTGACTCCTGCACGAATTTCCTGTGCATAGGATTAATATTTTCATAAAATTAATTTTTGCGAAAAATACAGGTTTATTATTTGTGAGGCCTCATTTAAAAATTAAATTTATAATAAATTAATAGTGTCGGGTAAAAATATGAGATTGCTTCGCTACGCTTGCAATTACAAACTATAATCAACTGATTTACAGATTTATTGCGAGCGTTGCGATGCAATCTTTTCAAAATAGATGATTTTCACAGGACATTATTTTTTTTATAATAAAACCCGGTGAAATGGGAACTTATTAGGAATAATTGCGTAATAACTTTGAATTAGTTTAAAAGCCTTGAAGAAAACTTTAATATACCTGATCTTTTTCTGTTTGTTATTGTCAATAATGACAACTGTATCAGCAGTAACAAAAGCTAAAAATGCTGAATT
>JAIOZM010000136.1 GCA_021740585.1 Bacteroidales bacterium | reverse complement strand
GTTGCTCCCCAGCAGAGCCCATCTCCGTTTCTCTTTACAAGAGAAATATAAAAAGAGTTATTTGAATAGGTAAATTTTATTATTAACAGAAAGTTTAAAAAACTAAACTTCGTGTCAACCATATTCATGAAAGGTCAAAATGAAAACCCAAAACCTGAAACCTGTAACCCGAAACCTGTAACCCGAAACCCAAAACCTGTAACCTGTAACCCGAAACCCGAAACCCGAAACCCGGAACTCTTAAAAAGCCATGAAAGACCTAAAATTCTCCCTCTTCCTTATTCTATTCTTCGCACCCTTCTTCCTCTTCCGTTCTGTTTTCGACTTTTACTTTCAATTTAATATAGAACATGGTTTGATAATGAGCTTCATCAAGTTTGCCATTTTAGCAACCATGGGGGAAGTAATCGGATTAAGAATACGTACCGGAAATTACAATCAGAAAGGCTTCGGCATCTTACCCAGAGCTTTGGTTTGGGGATTTTTGGGATTGAGTTTGAAAGCAGCCTTCGATATTTTTGCAGCAGGAACGCCTATTTTTTTGGAGAATATGGGAATGCAACATGCAAGCGAAATAATTCAGGGTGAGCTGAATGCAAAAAAAGTTCTGGTTTCATTTTCTATCGGAACAGCCCTGAATCTGTTCTATGCTCCGGTTTTAATGACGGTTCATAAAATTACCGATAACCACATTGCCAATACGGGTGGCACATTAAAAGGACTTTTCTCATCCATGGATATTCTTTTCATTTTAAAGAATATTGACTGGGATACTCACTGGAATTTTATTCTTAAAAGAACCATCCCTCTGTTTTGGATACCTGCTCAAACCATTACTTTTTTGCTCCCGCCTGAATACCGGATATTATTTGCAGCCTTTTTGGGGATTGTTTTGGGTGTATTGCTTGCGGTAGCTAGTTTGAAGGGGAGGAGGTAGGAGTTATATTGCCTATCTCCGGACGGTGCATAATTATATTTCATTTTTGCTGGCATCGACAAAATGCTTGAGAACATCAAATATGCCAGGAATTTTATCCTCAAGATTAGACAATTGAAGCACAAAAACTTTGGAAGAACCTTAAAGATTTCTCTTTACTTGTTCATTTACTCTTTTTTGAGCTAATCTATATGAATAAGCAAGCTCGCTGTCAGGTATATTTTTTTTACTTTTTGAACAAGGGGATACAGATAGGAATCGTCATTTACGGATTAGATATCAATATAACCAAATGACCAAAATAGCTATAAATAAAAAATGTTTGTTGAAGCTAAACAAATTATAAATCCCCATGTATAATCGTATATTTGTTAGGTATTGAAACTCTGGAAAATATGGTGATCATGAAAAAAACCCTGTCCAAAAACATAAACTCTTTTTCCAAAACATATTCTTTATCATAAATATTCTTGATCAGGCTTTGTAATATTGAGCTCTAAAATATTTGTAAAAATGACTAAGAAAACACCTGTTGATTTTAATATTGTAAGTGAAGTAATAAAAGCCTCCCCGGTCGATAATGTGGGTCATGCTTCCATTCGCGAACTGGTGAGGATAGTTAACGAAATTGAAGCAAGATCGGGTGAAAAGTTTGTCAGAATGGAAATGGGGGTACCGGGTCTGTCTCCAGCAGAAGTTGGAATTCGTGCTGAAATGGAGGCGCTTGAAAAAGGTGTGGCTTCGAAATATCCTATGATAGAGGGAGTAAAAGAGCTGAAAGAGGAAATTTCACGATTTGTAAAATTGTTTATGAATATAGAAGTGAGTCCGGCAGCTTGCATTCCAACCGTGGGCTCAATGATGGGAGGGATGGCTACATTTATGACCGCCAACAGGACAGATCATCATAAGGAAGGTACACTTTTCCTTGATCCCGGATTCCCGGTTCAAAAACAACAATGCAAAGTTCTGGGGCATAATTATGAAAGTTTCGATTTATACGATTTCAGAGGCGACAAATTAGGGCCGAAACTGGAATCCTACCTGAAAACCGGAAAAATTTCTTCCATTCTGTATTCAAATCCGAATAACCCTTCATGGATATGTCTCAATGATGAAGAATTGAGAGTTATTGGTGAAATGGCCAATAAATACGATGTTATTGTTATTGAAGATCTGGCTTACTTTGGCATGGATTTTCGGCAGGATTTCTCTGTTCCGGGAGAGCCACCCTATCAGCCGAGTGCTGCCAATTATGCCAAACTATATATCTTACTGATATCTTCGTCGAAAGCCTTTTCTTATGCCGGTCAAAGAGTAGGGATGATGGTTATTTCCGATAAACTTTTTAACAGAAGATATCCGGAACTGAAGCGCTTTTATTCTTCAGATTTATTTGGGTATTCCATGATTTATGGTGCCTTGTATTGCCTTTCAGCAGGAACCGGCCATTCGGCACAATATGCTTTGGCAGCCATGCTCAAAGCGGCTAACAATGGCGAATTTAATTTTGTTGAAGTGGTAAGGGAATACGGAGAAAAGGCTAAAATAATGAAGAAAATATTTACCGATGCAGGCTTTAAAATAGTATATGATACTGATATTGATGAACCCATCGCAGATGGTTTCTATTTTACTATTTCATATCCTGGCTTCAGCGGAGTTCAGTTATTAACGGAATTATTATATTACGGAATAAGTGCTATATCGTTGGACATCACAGGTAGTACAAGATCTGAAGGCCTGAGGGCTTGTGTGTCTCAGGTTTCGAGGGATCAGTTTGATGATTTAAGGATTCGCACTAAAAAGTTTAATGAAGATCATCCTGTTAGTTAAGATTTTAATTGACAGACTTTTAATGGGGTGAAAATTTTTATGATACGACTGGAGATAAAAATCAATGCAATGAAAAATTTTGATTCCGCATATAATTTTTATTTTTACAAGTCATAACCGTATTTTAGATAAAATAATATATTATGGGAAGAGCTAAAGGGGCAATCGTCGTAGATATCGAAAAGTGTAAAGGTTGTAATATCTGCGTGGTAAATTGCCCAACAGATGTTATCGAGCTTTCAAAGGAAGTAAACGGTAAAGGGTATCCTTATGCCTATATGGAAAACCCGGAAAACTGTACGGGTTGTGCTAATTGCGCACTGGTTTGTCCTGATGGGGTTATTGAAGTATACCGTGTAATAGTTTAAATCAAAAGACAGAATAATGAGTGAACTTAAATTAATGAAAGGTAATGAGGCCGTAGCAGAGGCTGCAATCAGAGCTGGTGCTGATGCTTATTTTGGTTATCCTATTACACCTCAGTCGGAAGTCCTTGAATATCTGATGTCTGAACAACCTGAAAAAAGAACGGGAATGATTGTGCTGCAGGCAGAAAGTGAAGTGGCGGCCATTAATATGGTGTATGGGGCAGCAGGGACTGGTAAAAGAGTAATGACTTCATCTTCAAGTCCGGGTATAAGTTTGAAACAGGAAGGTATTTCATATATTGCTGGTGCCGAATTGCCCTGTCTTATTGTTAATGTGGTAAGGGGAGGTCCCGGTCTGGGGACTATTCAACCTTCGCAGGCCGATTATTTTCAATCGACAAAAGGAGGGGGCCATGGTGATTACAGACTTATAGTTCTGGCACCGGCTTCTGTGCAGGAAATGTCGGATTTTGTTAAGCTGGGATTTGAACTGGCTTTCAAATACCGAAATCCTGTTTTAATGCTCAGCGACGGTGTTATTGGGCAGATGATGGAGAAAGTGGAATTATTTGATCAGCAACCTCGCCTGGATTATTTCGATCCAGCCTGGACAACTACAGGAAAAACAGATGACAGGGGAAGGAATATTATAACATCTCTCGATCTGGATCCATATCTGATGGAGAAACATAATCAGATGCTTCAGGCAAAATACAGGAAAATTGAAGAGCTGGAAGTAAGGGTGGAAGAGATAATGATTGAAGACGCTGAATATATTTTTGTAGCCTATGGTTCCAGCGCCAGAATTAGTCAGAAAGCAGTTGAACTGGCCAGAGCAAAAGGAATCAAAGCCGGATTGCTTAGGCCTAAAACACTTTTTCCTTTTCCTAAACGAATTATTTCTGAATTGGCCGACAGAGTAAAAGGATTTCTATCTGTTGAGATGAGTGCAGGTCAGATGGTTGAAGATGTAAGACTTGCTGTAAATGGAAAGGTTTGGGTAGAGCATTTTGGAAGATATGGCGGTGTTGTTCATTCACCCAATGAAGTTTTGGATGCTCTGGAAAATCTAATCGAAAAAAAGTAACTATGGACATAAAAGATATTATAAAACCAGAAAATAAAGTTTATTCAAAAACCTCTTTAATGACGGATAATGCTTTGTCGTATTGTCCGGGTTGTGGCCATGGAACAGCTCACAGAATTGTTATGGAAGTTATTGAAGAAATGGGTATTGCGCATGATACCATTGGAGTTGCTCCGGTAGGATGTTCGGTCTTAGCCTACGACTTTATGGATATTGACATGACTCAGGCTGCACACGGCAGAGCCCCGGCTGTGGCTACAGGAATAAAAAGACTTTGGCCCGATAAATTTGTATTTACCTATCAGGGCGATGGCGATCTGGCAGCTATTGGAACTGCCGAAACCATTCATGCCTGCAACCGGGGCGAGAATATTGTAATCATTTTTGTAAATAATGGGATTTATGGAATGACCGGTGGACAGATGGCTCCTACTACTCTGGGAGGCATGAAGTCATCAACTTCGCCATTTGGTCGTGATATAGGTACTATGGGAAATCCTATTAAAATGACAGAACTGGTTGCCAATCTGCCCGGTGTCTATTTTGCATCGCGTCAGGCTGTTCATAAGCCTTCAAATGTGAGGAAAGCAAAAAAAGCTATCCGTCAGGCCTTTGAAAATCAAAAAGAGAAAAAGGGATTGTCGATAGTTGAAATCGTTTCAAATTGTAATTCCGGATGGAAGATGGCGCCTGTACAATCAAATATATGGATGGAAGAAAATATGTTTCCATACTACCCACTTGGTGATATTAAAGTTGATGATGTGATTTTGGGGAAGTGAATAAGTGATGAGGATATGAAGTGAGAACGTGAGGAGGTTATGAGTTGAAAGAGATGCAGTACAAGAATAAAGTTGTCATCGTTTTGCAACTAACCAAACTCCACCGATTAGAAGGGTTCCGATAGATATCGGGAGAGGGGGGTAAGGTGTTGATGGTGTGATGGTGTGATGGTGGGGCAGTGTGGTGATGAGTGAGTATTGAGTATTGAGAAAAAATTTGATGATTAAATATAGAAAATAACAAGTTGTTTTTAGGTGTTGTCAGATAAGGCTGGTTCCCTAGACCAGCACACCAGCACACCAACACACCAACACATTAACATACTATGACAGAAGAAATAATTATTGCAGGATTTGGCGGACAAGGAGTACTTTCCATGGGTAAGATACTTGCCTATTCAGGAATTATGCAAAATATGGAAGTTAGTTGGATGCCCTCATACGGTCCTGAAATGAGGGGCGGCACGGCAAATGTTACCGTCATTTTGAGTGAGGAAAAAGTCAGCTCGCCTATCCTTCATGATTTCGATACTGCGATAATCCTGAACCAGCAATCGATGGATAAATTTGAACAAAGCGTTAAATCAGGAGGCTTGCTTTTGTATGATGGAAATGGAATTACCCGCCACCCTGAACGTAAGGATATCAATGTCTTCAGGATTGATGCAGCAGAAGAATCTTCTAAAATGTCGAGTACAAAAACCTTTAATATGATAGTTTTAGGAGCCTTTCTTAAAATAAAACCTATCGTTGAACTTGAAAATGTTATTGCAGGTTTGAAAAAATCGCTTCCAAAAAGACACCATCATCTTATTGCTGTTAATGAAGAAGGTATAAAAAGAGGCATGCAAGTGGTTAGGGAACTTCAAAAAGCGAAATAGCCGCTTCGACTGCGCTTCGACTTCACTCAGCGACAGCTCAGCGACCGTTCAGCCTCCGCTCAGCGACAGCTCAGCCACTGTTCAGCAACGCTACACGACATCATCCTTCGGCCCTTCGGCCCTTCGGCAAGCTCAGGGGCCCCAAGCTCAGGGACCTCAGGCTCAGGAACCGCCACATTATCACATAACCACATTATCTCATCCCCACATCCCCACATTTTCCCACAAATTCTTCAGTAAATAATTTTTTTCCCTATCTTTAATTTTTGAAAAAAATGTATTTACCTAATAATCTATTTTAATAATGAAAAAATTCAGTCCCTCATTCAACAGACGTTCGTTTCTGAAGACTTCTCTGATTGGAGCAGCCGGAATTAGCCTCTTTCCATTAAAGTCTTGTATTACAAGTGATTCCGATGTTATTAATATTGGTTTTATTGGACTAGGCAGACAAACACATTTTCTGCAGGGCAGCTTTCTTGCACTCGATGAGAAGGTAAAAGTTATTGCCGGAGCCGACGTTTATGCCGTTAAAAGAGAACGTTTTCTAAAGAAAGCTAATGATTTTTATGCCGCAAAAGACGAAAAAGTTGAAGTGAAAGTATTTGAAGATTATAAGGAACTTCTTGCTTGTCCTGATATTCATGCGGTTGTAATTGCAACTCCGGATCATTGGCATGCAAGAATGGCCATCGATGCTCTTGAGGCAGGAAAAGACATTTATCTCGAAAAACCGCTTACATTATCTATTGAGGAAGGTAAGAAACTGGTAAAAGCGGTTAGGGACAATAATAAGGTTTTAGCAGTGGGTAGTCAGCAACGCTCAGATCCAAATTTTCAGCACGCTGTTAAATTGGTTCAGGATGGCAAACTGGGTGAAATAGAAAAAGTGGAAGTCTTCCTTGGTAAAGAAATGCCTCATCCAAAGCCATACGATTTGCCGGAAGAAGTAATTCCTGAAGGTTTGAATTGGGAAAAATGGATAGGACCCGCACCCAAATTGCATTATAATAAAGTGCTGAATCCGGTAATAACTGTTGATCCTGTTCAGAACGAAACGGAATGGGGTGGATGGAGATGGTATAAGGAAATTGCCGGTGGACTAATGACAGACTGGGGAGCGCACATGATGGATATTGCACAGTGGGCTCTGGGTTACGACAGATCAGGTCCGGTAAAGGTTATACCCGGCGGTTATGAGGATAATAAATATCTGACCTATATTTTTGATAACGGAATTCATCTTTATCATACCGATTTTAATAATGGACAAAATGGGGTGAAGTTTTATGGTACTAAGGCCGTAATTGAAGTTGGTCGCGACCATTTTATTACTTCCGATGAATCGCTTAATCGCGAAATTGAAGAAACGAATGTGGCTTATGAAGGAAGATCTGCTCACCATATGAATTTTATTGATTGTATCAGAACCCGTCAAGAGCCTGCAGCTCCTGTAGAAGTTGGACATGCTATTTGCACTGCCTGCTCACTTGGCAATATTGCAGCTGAGTTGAACAGACCAATTGAGTGGGATCCTGCTACACAAACTTTTGTTAACGATGAGGAAGCAAGTGCATTCCTTAGCAGGGATTATGAAAACGGCTATACCTTATAGTTTTTCCCTGAGAATCGATATTAAAAACGGGCTTTCTGTTAATTCAGGAAGCCTTTTTTGTATGTCGGGCATGGTAATAAGCTTGCGAGGTGAAAGTCCTTGTACGTGCCGAGTTGATAGGAAACGTTAGCGAATGGCAAAGGTGTTGTGGGTGACTACAAATCTGAAAGAAGCCATCAGCAAACTTGA
>JAIOZM010000034.1 GCA_021740585.1 Bacteroidales bacterium | reverse complement strand
GGCCGTTGCATGCAACGGCCCTACAAAAAACCGGCCCTACAAAAACCGGCCACAAAAAACCGTCCCTATAAAATTAATCGCGTACTCTCTCTAATAACCAAATTCGTTTTCAGCACCTCGGTAACCGGGTCTGTTATTTCAATACCCGAAGAAATTCTTTTCAGCAGGATTCCCGCAGCAGTTTTCCCCAGGTCAAAGCCATGTTGACTAATTGTACTGAGGGCCGGATCGGTAACTGTTGAAACCAATCCGTCGGTAAAGCCAATAACTGAAACATCTTCCGGGACTTTAAGCCCAAGCTTCTTAAGGGCTTTGAGAACACCGGCAGCCGTAAGATCATTTACGGTAAAAATGGCTTCGGGAGGATTGGGTAAGGACATTATTTTTGGCGTTATAACGAGGGCTTCATCAAGAGTATCGCATTTAACAATAAGGTCATCGTCAACTACTATTCCATTTTTTTCCAAGGCTGAAATATAGCCTCTTTGTCGTTTGTAACCGATTTGCAAATGCTGTGGAGCGGCAAAGTGAGCGATACGCCTGCACCCCGTTTTAATAAGGTATTCTGTGGCGTCGAAGGCTCCGGCAAAATCATCCACCACCACCTTATCGGCTTCAATTTCTTCCGGTGCGCGGTCAAAAAATACCAGAGGAGTTTCGTTTTCAATTAATTCCCTGAAATGGCCAAACTTCTTACTTTCTTTAGAAATGGAAACCAGAGCGCCATCAACACGTGAGTTAATTAAACCCTGAACATTCAACACCTCTCTATCATAGGACTCGTTCGACTGAAAAATCATAACATTATAGCCCCCGGCCATTGCGGTTTCTTCAATACCGGAGATAACGCTCGAAAAAAAATGATGCACAATTTGCGGAACAATAACACCTATCATATTGGTTTTACGGCTTCTCAAACTTAAGGCAACGGCATTGGGCTTGTATTTCAATTTTTCCACGAGCTCCTTAACCTGTTTTTTGGTTTCCGTAGATATATCGGGGTGATCCTTAATGGCACGGGAAACCGTAGAAGGCGAAACACCCAGTTCACGGGCTATATCTTTTATGGTTACGTTATGTGCTTTCATAGCTTGAAACAATGTATAAATGTAAAAAAAATACAGGAATATTGATTAATAATTTTGTGAATGTGATTATAAGAAATTATAAAACATTGCTGTCTGGTAAAATTCATAAAAGCTTTAAAGATTGCCTCAGCCTCCAAAGACGTTTAATGATGAAGAAATTGCTTCACCTCCTGCGTCGGCAATAACGGTCTCGTGTGCGTATAGGGGTAAAAAAGTAGGCGGCTCTGCCGCCCACTTTTTTACCCCCCCCTAATCGCAAAGCCGCGTCATTGCGAGGGAGCCTGAGGCACGGAGGCGACCGAAGCAATCTTTACCTCCAACAGGAAAGTTTCGATCCTTCTGAGGCACGGAGGCGACCGAAGCAACATCCCACCACGTAATATTTCAATCATAGATTTAGTAATCCCGGAAATGCAATTCCTAGGCCTGCATCGCCTAAGCGTAGGCGATGCAGGCCGGAGCCCCAACAAAATCACCACACCATCCTTCGGCAGGCTCAGGAACCACCACACCATCCTTCGGCAAGCTCAGGAACCTCAGGTTCAGGAACCATCCTTCGGCAAGCTCAGGAACCGCCACATCACCACATTTTACGCTGAGCCTGTCGAAGTGCACCCCCCCCATATGTTCAAAAACAGACATTTCAATCGTTTGCGGAGACGTTTGCGCTAAAAACAACATCTTTATCCAGTTTAAATGTACGGGGCGGTTATTTTTTAATCTAACTTGCCATTGATTAACTAAAAAATCTCTGAATTTATCGGGAAAATGAACAAAGAGATCAAACCAACTTAAACTACTAATTAATAACAAACTGAAGAAATGAAGCAAAGCAATAATTCTTTGTGGAAATTGTTTCTGATTATCACAACGCTTTTTCCTGTCCTTGTATTTGGACAGGCAAGAACGATTACAGGTAATGTAAGTGATGCTGTAAGTGGTGATCCACTTCCGGGTGTGACCATAATTGTTAAAGGCACCACAACAGGAACAGTTACCATGTATGATGGCAATTATTCAATAAACGCTACCACCGGTCAAACCCTGGTGTTTTCTTTTATTGGATACTCTCCAATGGAGATTTTGATTGAGGATCAAACCGAAATCGATGCACAACTTTCAGAGTCTTTTACCCAATTAGATGAGCTGATCGTTATCGGATACGGAGTTCAAAAGAAAGAGGACAAAACCGGAGCTGTTGCTCAGATTAAAGCAGAAGAACTAATAGGCGGAGCGCTTACCGATCCCTTACAATCCATTCAGGGAAAAAGCGCCGGTGTAATGATCACCAAAAAAGGCGGCGACCCAAACTCCGGATTTGTAGTTAAAATCAGAGGCGCAGCTGGTTACGATTCAAATACCCAACCATTGTATGTGGTCGATGGAATACCGGGTGTGGATCCTACAACCGTTGCCCCGGAAGACATTGAAACCATTGATATTCTGAAAGATGCAGCATCTACAGCAATCTACGGATCTCAGGGTTCTAATGGTGTTATCATTATCAATACCAAACGCGGTTCCGAAAAGGGACAGCTTCAATTTAACGTAAGAGTAACTTCCGATCAGGCATCTAACCGATTGAATCTTCTTGGTGCCGATGAGTTAAGAACGTTTGCAAGCGACAACGGACTTACTTTAATTGATGGAGGAGCCAATACCGACTGGCAGGATGCAATATTCCAAAACGGATTAAGCACCAATTATAACCTGAGTTATGCCGGCGGGAACGAAAAAACCAGCTTTTATGTTAGTGGAACACAGGCTGAATGGGAAGGTGTGATAAAAGGAACTTCAAAAGACAGAACCATTGGGAAAATAAACATTCAGCATAAAGCTCTGAACGATAAACTGACCCTTAGCAGTAGTATTTCAGGTACTTTCGAGCAGAACGATTATGAGGATTATGGCGGATACGGACTAAAAGACATTCTTTACCAGGCTTATTCACGAAACCCAACAGATCCAGTTTACAATACAGATGGCTCGTTTTATCAGATTGAAAGGGCTTTTAATTATGTGAATCCTTTGGCTACTATAAATGAAATTGAGAATGTTAGAGACGCACAAAGATTCTATGGTAACTTCAAGGCAGATTTTGAAATTACCGATGGACTTCATGCTACGGTAAATACGGGTTACATTAAAGACAATCACGAAAACACCCTTTTTGAACCACGCGAATCATGGGCAAACACTACTGCCGGTAAAGGACGACGTTCATACGACAATACCACTAAGAAGCTTATTGAATCTTATGTGACCTATGACAAAACCATTTCAGGGTCTCATAATGTGAATGTGGTTGCCGGTCATTCATGGCAGGAAGAAAACAAGGACGGATTTGCTCTGGAAGCTATCGACGCGCAGTCCGACGCACTCGGCGCCGACAATATTGGATCCTTTGTAACTTTTTTACATGGGTCCCAATCATCCTTTAAAAACATGTCCCGTCTTATAGGTTTTTTTGGGCGGGCTCAGTATAATTACGACTCAAGATACTATGCCAGCGCATCTCTTCGCAGAGACGGATCAACAAAGTTCGGTGCCAATAATAAATGGGGATGGTTTCCTACTGCTGCTATTGGTTGGAATCTTTACAGAGAAGACTTTCTTGCAGATATAGATGTTATAAGCAACCTGAAATTAAGGGTTTCTTATGGAGTTTCCGGGAATGAGTCTTTAGGTCCAAATCTTTCCCAAACCACATTTATTCCAGCAGGTACGGCAACCAATCCGGATGATGGATCGACCGTAATATCCATTGGAGCAGAAAATAATTATAATGATGACCTGAAGTGGGAGGAAACATCAGAAGTAAACCTCGGGCTTGATTTTGGACTTTTCAGAAACCGAATCAGCGGCTCAATTGAAGTTTATAAAAAAGCCACCACCGATTTACTTGGCAGGTTCCCGGTTCCGGTTCCACCAAATGTGGCACAGTTTACCTGGGGCAATGCCGGTGATATTGAAAACAAAGGAATTGAATTAAACCTTCAGATTTTCGCCATCGATAATACTAATTTCACATGGAAAACCAATTTCAATGCGGCTCATAACAAACAGATTAATACAGATTTGGGTGGAAGGGCTTCAGTAATCGACGGCTATAAGTATCGACCCGAAGGATATATCTCTGGCAGAGGTCTTACAGGCGCATGGGTTACCGGACTTATTGAAGGTGAGAGTCTTGGAACTTTTTTTGTCCCTCATTATGTCGCCTTGATAAATGGTGACATGATTTATGAATCTAAAGAAGGAGGATACACTGAAAATGTGGCTGATGCAAAACGTATTATAGCCGGATCGGCCCTGCCCGATGTGGAATTAGGCTGGTCGAACTCCATGAGATTTTTCAATAAAGTGAATTTGGATTTCACCCTAAGGTCGATGATTGGTAATAAAATGTTCAACGCTACTGCAATGATGTTTGATTACCCCGGAGAATTCCCAACACTGAACAGATTACCTGAAGCTATTGATTGGTATGATAAAGGAAGAACGAGTCCTCCTGCAGTATCTGATTATTATGTTGAAGACGCATCATTCCTGAGACTTGATTATGTAGGCCTTTCATATGATGTTGACACAAAAAGTATCGACTGGTTGGCAGGTCTTAAATTTGTTGTGTCAGGGAACAATCTGTTTGTGCTGACAAAATATTCAGGTTTAGATCCTGAAACCAGCATTGACGGACTAAGCTTTGGTATAGACCAATACAATGTTTACCCAAAAACACGTTCTATAAGTATTGGAATTAATGCAACATTTTAAATGAATTTACTATGAAAAAAATACTATATATATTTTCAATAATTGCATTAGTTGGAGTTTCTTGTACGGATCTGACAGAAGATTTGTACGACAAAATTCCTGCAGATGCTTATCCGGAGAACTCTTTGCAAGTGGCAACCATGACGGTCGACGCTTATGCAAAGATTAAACCTCTGGCCGATGATGAAGGGTGGTGGTTTTTAGCCCAGGAAATGACTTCCGATGAGCTTTGTGGCCCAACCCGCGATGCAGACTGGGATGATGGCGGTAAATGGAGGGTGATGCACCAGCATACCTGGACGAATGATGTGGAAAGTGTTAACAATATGTGGAGTAAGTTATTCGAAGCTGTGACCACAACAAATCAAATTTCCGACAGATTAAAAGCGTTGACACAATCAGATGAAATTCGGATAAAGACTGCCGAAGTGGAAACCATGAGAGCCTTTTATTATTATCTTTTGATGGATAATTTTGGTGATGTGCCATACCTGACAACTACAATTGGCGTTCCTGAAAAACCATTCAAAATCCACAGGGAGGCCATTTGGGATAGTCTGGTTGTTTCATTGGAAAGCAACCTTCCTTATCTACAGAATGTCAATAAGAAGTATTTAGCAACAAAATCAATGGCTTTTACCCTATTGGCAAAACTATATCTGAATGCTGAAGTGTATACCGGAACCCCACAATGGGCGAAGGCCGGTGCATATTGCGACAGCGTTGTTGCTACGGGGCTTTACAGTATGGATACCGATCCTTCAGGCCCTTTTGTTACCAATAATGAAAATAATTCTGAAATTATTTTTTCCATCCCTTATGATGAAGATAATTTTTCCGGATTTCGTTTTCATATGAGAACCCTGCACTACCAAAGTAATCTTACTTATAATATGAATGTTGGACCATGGAACGGATTTGCGGTTTTAGAGGACCATTACAACAGTTATACCAATGGAGATCTGAGAAAGAAAAACTGGTTTCTAGAAGGTCAACAATATGATTATGAGGGAAATGAAATTGTAGATGCCGTTGCAGAACAAAACCTCGTTTTTACTCCTTATATTCCAGCCTTAAGAATGACCTCGGAAAACACTCCTGCTGAAATCAGAATGTCGGGTGTAAGAGTGGTAAAATATGAAGTCGCCATGGGAGCAAAGGAAAACCTGAGCAATGACTTTGTGATATTCAGGATTACGGATGTAAATCTTATGAAAGCAGAAGCATTAATCAGGCTGAATGGTGCCGGTGCCGGTGACGATTTGATTAACGATGTTCGGGATCGGGCAGAAGTTTCTCCATGGACAGGGGCAACTTTAGAGGATCTTCTGGCTGAACGTGGCCGCGAAATGTTTCTTGAAGGTCATCGCCGTCAGGATTTAATCCGTTTTGGCGAATTTGGAAAAGCCTGGTGGGAAAAATCAGCTTCAGATCCTTCCAGGGAGATTTTCCCAATCCCCAAATGGGCTATAGATGCGAATGAAAATTTATCAGCAGAACCACAATAAAACAAAGCAATAAACAACTATTATTAACAAAAATTAAATTATTATGAAAACCGGTTTTTTAAAATCAACATTGAAATTTATGGTTATGGCTCTGGTAGCCAGCACTATTTTTGTGTCCTGTAATAAGGACGACGATCCAGATCCAGATCCGATTATTGTATTGGACGGACTTTATCTTAAAGTTGACGGAGCTACAGATGCAGATCTGATTAGCAATGTAAAAATGAAAGCTACAAGAAACGAAGTATTGCAAGAAGAGAGATCATCATTGGTAGAAATTTATATGGCTTTGGAAGCAAATTCTGCCGGCTTTAATATTGTTCATGTTGCAGGTGCCAGCAAAAAGGTTTATGGACCAGCTGCTGACTTTGCCCTGGTTGCTGCCGAAGCTCTGGATGTAGAAGAGCCAAAAGAAGGACTATGGAAAGGCGGATATGAAGAATCCACTGCCATGTTTACTGTTCCTGAGGATGGACTGTATCACATTATGCTTGATACCGAACTTGGAAAAATGGCAATAGCCAAAGTGGTTTGGGGTCTTATTGGTGGTGCAACTCCGGGAGGCTGGAGCGATAATACCGCTATGGCTGCTACTTTCAACAAAGACAAAATGGATTTTGTTGTTGAAAACGTTACCATGCTTGAAAATGAGTATAAATTCCGCTATTCAAACGGTTGGAAAATTATTCTTGACACCGAATTAGATCTTGGAGATGGAAAAAAAGGTGTTAAAGTAAATACAAACCTTGGTGGATCTCTTACTGCCCTTGTTCCTGGTGGAGACAATATTGTAAACGCTGAATATGCAATTTATAAATTCACCATGACCTGGGAAAAAGGCGTTGGTATTTCTGTTGTACAACTGAAAACAGGTGAAGCTGAACCATTACCGGAATATCCTGAAAATCTCTATATGATTGGTGCTTCAATCGGAGGCTGGGACTGGGCTGCAAACGGAATTCAAATGATTCCAGTGCATTCAAATCCTCATTTATTCTGGAGAATTGTATGGATCGAATCCGGTGTTGCTGATGCCGGTGTTAAATTTGCTCCGGGAATGGAGTGGGTTGGAGACTTTGGTGTTACAGGTGATGCAACAGACGGTGTTTGGGCAAAAGGCGGTAGCAACCTTCCCGACATTGCTGCAAGCGGATACTATATGGTTGTTGTAAACTTACTTACAGAAACTATTGAAGTAAATGCACCTAAAGTATATGGTATTGGTGATGCGTTTGGAACATGGGATGCCGCACAAGCAGCAGCTATGTTTACCGTTGACAATACAGCAAAACTGATTACTTCACCTGCATTTGTTGCTGCTGCCGAACTTCGTATTCATGTGGCAGCTGCTACATTAACCAACGACGACGGAAATGCTGTTGATTGGTGGCAAGCCGAATTTGTTGTTCTTGCCGGCCAAATTGAATATCGTGGCACAGGAAACGATCAGGCAAGATACACAACAACATTAGGACAAACTGTTGCTCTTGACTTTGTTAATGGAACAGGTACGTTTCAATAATTAAATAGTTATATATTAAAGGGGTGTGCAAAATTGTACACCCTTTTATTATTTTTATCAGAAACAGAATAAAACTCCCATTATGAAATATTTTTTAGTTCTGGCCTCACTGGTCATAAGCCTTAATATTAGCGCTCAGGTAGCAAGTAGTAATCCTGCTTTACCCGTCGATACCGATGAGGTGACGGTAACCTTCGATGTCAGCAAGGGCTCCGGCAATCTTATGGGCTATACCGGCGACGTTTATGTGCATACCGGCGTATTGACAGCTGAAAGTTCCGGAACCAGCGACTGGAAATATGTGCAGACTAACTGGGGGGTTAATTCTCCTGAGACAAAGCTAAGCAGAATAGGTACAGATCTTTACCAAATTACAATATCTCCTAATCCAAGAGAATATTATTCTGTTTCGGAAGAAACGGTAATTACAAGTCTCGCTTTTGTATTAAGAAGCGGCGTAACCGTTGGCGGCTCCTACCTCGAGTGTAAAGAAGCCGATGGCAAAGATATTTTTGTTGAAATTTATGAACCCGGTCTTCAAGTCTCTATTGTTAGTCCAGCGAAAAATCTTTTAACGACAAAGAGTACCGACATTTTATTTGAAGCCGCCGCAAGCGATGTTGCAAACATGACCTTATATCTCAACGATAGTGAGGTAAAAACAGTAAGTGGAAGCTTTCTGACTCACACTTTTAACTTTCCCAATTCAGGCGATTATTGGGCGAAAGTTAAAGCAGATAATACAACAGAAATAGTATACGACTCGGTATTTATTCATATTCTGGCCGATGCAGTAACAGAAAGTCTTCCCGGCGGATCCGTTGAGGGCTTCAATCAAACAAGTGCAACTTCAGGAATCCTTGCCCTCTATGCTCCGGGGAAAGAACATGTATTCATAATAGGTGACTTTAATGCATGGACGCCCTCTTCAGTATACCGCATGAAAAATGACAATGGCACGTTCTGGCTTGAACTCACAGGACTTATGGCAGGTGAAGAATACGCCTATCAATATTTGGTTGATGGAGAATTAACAATCGCCGATCCATATAGCGAAAAAGTTCTGGATCCATGGAACGATAAATACATTTCTGATGTCACCTATCCTGATTTAAAAGAATATCCCGCCCAATTTACAACCGGAATTACATCAGTATTACAAACGAATAAGCCAGAATATCAGTGGTCTGGAGACAGTTTTACAGCTCCCGGTCAGGATAATCTGGTTATTTACGAACTTCTTCTCAGAGATTTTATTGCGGCCCACGACTGGAAAACCCTAACCGACACCTTAAATTACTTCAGTTCACTTGGAGTTAATGCCATTGAATTGATGCCTTTCAATGAATTTGAAGGAAACGAAAGCTGGGGTTATAATCCGTCCTTTTATTTTGCCGTCGACAAATATTATGGTCCGGCAAACGATCTTAAAGAATTTATTGACTCCTGTCACAACCGTGGAATAGCAGTTATTATGGACATGGTATTAAATCACTCTTACGGACAATCTCCACTGGTTCAGTTGTACTGGAATAGTGCAACCAACAAGCCTGCCAGCGATAATCCCTGGTATAATGTGAGTTCACCAAATACAGCTTATTCATGGGGATATGATTTCAATCATGAGAGCCTCGACACCAAAAAATTTATCGATAGGGTAAATGCCTACTGGATGAATGAATTCAGGCTGGACGGATTCCGCTTCGACTTTACCAAAGGCTTTACCAATACACCCGGCGACGGGAGTTCATACGATGCATCCAGAATAGCCATTCTAAAAAGAATGTCGGATGCTATTTGGAGCGTCAATCCCGATGCCTATGTTATTCTGGAGCACTTTGCTCCAAATAATGAAGAAAAGGTATTGGCCGATTACGGTATGATGGTGTGGGGAAACATAAATTACAATTATAATGAGGCAACCATGGGCTGGCACGACAGCGGGAAGTCTGATTTCGGATGGGTATCCTATAAAGCGCGCGGCTGGAACGATCCTAATTTGGTTGGATATATGGAAAGTCACGATGAAGAAAGACTTATGGTGAAGAACATTCTTTACGGTAATGGGAGTGGCGACTATAATATTAAAGAAACAGAGACAGCTTTGGGAAGGATTGAGCTGGCAGCAGCCTTTTTTATTAGCATTCCCGGACCAAAAATGATCTGGCAATTTGGCGAAATGGGATACGACTTTTCTATCGATTTTAACGGCAGGGTAGGGAATAAGCCTATTCGCTGGGATTATTATAACTCGAGGAAGAGAGTCCGCCAGGTATATTCTGAACTAAATAAACTGAAATGGAATGAACCGGCTTTTTCAACCGATAATTATACAATATCTGTATCGTCGGCACTTAAGCGGATAGAGCTAAATCATACCGATATGGATGTTAGAATAATCGGAAATTTCGATGTGGTTAACGGGAGTATTTCGCCTAATTTCAGCAAAACAGGAATGTGGTACGAATATTTTACAGGCACCAGTCTGGATGTCAGCGATGTGAACGCACCGATTAATCTGGTGCCGGGAGAATACAGGTTATATACTACCAAGCAATTTACTAAGCCCGAATTGGCAACTGATACCAGACAAACATTCAGCAACTCAGAAATTACCCTCTACCCCAATCCAGCCACCGACCGGCTTTTTATAGACAGCCCGACTACGATTCAGAGCATAGAATTATTCGATCTGGCCGGGCGATTGGTAAAAAGTGCACAGCCATTCGAGAAGAATGCCAGTATTAATATTTCGGATATTGAAGAAGGGTATTATGCCTTGAGGGTGAAGAGTGGAGGAGGACTAAGTTTGGGTAAGGTGCTTAAGGGGAGGTAGTTTGGAAAAAGTCGGAATCTGGATTAAAGGGATTAATATGATTGCACAGATTGCGCCAACCCAAGATTGATATTCGCATAAGAATAGAGGGCTGAATGCCCGCATCATCTGAATCCAGAGTGAAGCGAAGCATAGCCCTGGGCAGATGCAACGCATGAGAATCAAGGGCCAACGGCCCGTAATCACCCAGCATAGGGTGAAGCCCTATGCTGATATAACGAATGAAAATAAAAGGCCATCCTTCGGCCCTTCGACAAGCTCAAGGACCTCAGGCTCAGGAACCTAATCGCCCGCAATCACCCAGTCCAGAGGTGAAGCGTAGCGCAGCCCTGGGCTCGGATTAACCAGATTACACAGATAAGACCAAACCATCGGTCTCCGTAGCCTTTGGCGAAGGAGACTACCCAATCTCCCCCAAAAACCCACCAAAATCCTTCCACCCAATCAGGCTAACTCCGGAAATATCTGAAGAACTTTTACCTGCGTATATGAGCTTTTTAATCAGGCTATCATTATTTCCGGGAAAGTTCTTCAGGTTTTTAAGATAATCTTTGGAAAAGCTTTCACCCCCTTTTATTTCAAGGGCCATAATCCGGTCATTTTCCAATTCAAGAATGCAATCAATTTCCACTCCATTACTTTCTCTCCAATAATATGCTTTTGCTGGTTTGCCTAAATGATGTTGGGATTTAACTATTTCACTTATAGCCAGGTTTTCAAATAACAATCCATAAAGATAATGCGTTTCTATCATCTCAGGATTCGTAATTCTAAGCATGGAACACGCGAGGCCTGTATCGTAAAAATATATTTTAGGGGATTTAATTAATCTCTTGCTGTAATTTTTGTGATAGGGCTGTAGCTGAAAAAGAATGAAGCTCGATTCTAATAATGACAGCCATGCCTTTGCTGTATTCACAGTTATACCGGTATCATTCGCCAAAGAAGATAAGTTGAGCACCTGTCCTATACGACCCGCACACAAGCCTAAAAAACGCGAAAAAGTATTCAGATTCCCAATATTTTTTAATGAGCGAACATCGCGCTCAATATAAGTTTGCAAATAGGATGGATAAAAGTCGGTAGGTAGGATATATGATTTGTATAATCGGGGATAAAAACCATTCCAAATTGCTTTTTTAAAGTCAGATGCAGCATCGTCAGGCAGTTCTGTTATGTCGAAAGGGAACAAATGACTGATATGCACTCTTCCTGCCAGAGATTGTGAAATTTGCTCATTCATCAGGAAACTCTGAGAGCCCGACAAAATATATTGACCCGGAGTACCACGCTCATCTGAAATAACTTGAATATAACTAAACAGCTCCGGGATGTTCTGAGCCTCATCAAAAATAATTCCTGCCCCCGCCGATTTTAAAAATCCTACCGGATCAGACAATATCAATTCCCTGTAGTCGGGACGTTCCAGATTGTAATATTTAAACTCAGGAAAAAGGCTTTTTAATAAAGTAGTTTTACCCGATTGTCGTGGACCGGTTATAGAAAGAATCGGGAATTGCCTTATCATCCTTTTCAGGTAAGATTCAATCTTTCGAGTTATGTACATTGTATGTATATTTATAATTCAATTGCAAATATACATACATTTATAATAAAAAGAAAGCTTAATTAGTGAGATTTAAATTTTGAGAACGAAAACTATAAAGTCGAATTTATGCTGAATCTATTTCATTAGCTTGTTAACACCATTATGTCCTTGAATTTAACTGTGCATATTGTAAGCCTGGCTTTCAAATTACACAAACTTGCCGCCTTCCCTTCCCAGGGTAATCCATCGACCCTTCGACTGTTCGGCAAGTAGTTCGACAGGCTCACCAACCACTCAGGGACCGCAGGCTCAGGAACCTAGGCCCGCAATCCAGAACGTCCAACCTAAAACCCCCAACGCCAACAAAAAAGTCAGAACTCAGATTAAAGGGATTAAGCAGATTACACAGATAACCCCTAAGGTAATAAGTCCAACGGTTCGCACCACCAGCACACTAGCACATAAGCACACCACCAAACCCTCGGAGTCCTTAGCCTTTGGCGAAGGACTCACTCCCCACAATACTCCCCATAAACCAGCCGAATTCCCTCTTCCAGCCCCAGCTTTTCCTTCCACCCCAGTTTGTTCAGCTTACTCACGTCCATTAATTTTTGACTGGTGCCATCGGGTTTGGAGCTGTCCCATTCTATTTTTCCGGAATAGCCGACTATTTTTGAGATCATTTCAACCAGATTTTTGATGGTGATATCTGTTCCGCGGCCAATGTTTATGTGGGTGTTTTTGATGTTTTTCACTTCCTGAGAGAAAAGGGATTTATCTTCAACCAGGTCTTCGAAATTGAGGTTTTCAAATATATAGATTACCGCATCGGCAAGATCATCGGAATGCAAAAACTCTCTTTTTGGTTTTCCTGTTCCCCAAAATTCTACACTCACATTTTCGTTCTGTTTTTTTACTCCGTATTTCGATAATTTTCCCAGAATATCTTTTTCTTCCGCTTTTCCGTCAATCCCTTCTATTGGGAATTTATTCAGGTCATTACGTATGGCATTCATATCATTATTTTCCAGACATTTACCAAGATGGAGTTTTCTGATAACGGCCGGTAGAACATGTGATTTTTCAAGATCAAAATTATCATTGGGTCCGAAAAGATTGGTTGGCATTACCGAGATAAAGTTGGTCCCGTATTGAAGATTGAAAGATTCGCACATCTTGATTCCTGCGATTTTGGCAATGGCATAAGGCTCATTGGTGTATTCCAGGTCGGAAGTAAGTAAAGAGTCTTCCTTTAAAGGTTGAGGCGCGTTTTTAGGATAAATACAAGAGCTGCCAAGGAAAACCAATTTTTTAACGCCGTATTTATGGCAATGGAAAATAACGTTATTCTGGATTTGAATATTCTGATAAATGAAGTCTGCCCGGTAAACATTGTTTGCAATGATTCCACCGACTTTAGCGGCTGCGAGTATTACGTATTCGGGCTTTTCTGACATAAAGAAGGCTTCCACGGCGTTATAGTCCATGAGGTTGAGCTCTTCAATGGTTCTGAAGACGAGGTTGTTGTAGCCATGTTTTTGGAGGTTTCTGGTTAGGGCGGAGCCTACGAGGCCTGTGTGGCCGGCGATGTATATTTTGGAGGTTTTCTTGATCATTTTAAGTTTTTTAGGGATTAACTATGGAGACACGGGGAAAGGAATACCACGGAGACACAGAGACCACGGAGGAGCACGGAGGTTTTTGGAGTTATGTTTAATGTCATGGGGTTGAATTTTTGAGATTAACTATGGATGCAAGGGGGAATACTACGGAGACACGGAGACACGGAGGACACAGAGGACACAGAGGACACAGAGGAGCACAGAGTGTTTTAGAGTCGTTATTGATCATGATATGTTCTAATTTAAAAGATTAACTATGGAGGGCACGGAGGGCTACGGAGATTATTCTGGGGGCAAGTTTGCAAATTCCTCTGTGACCATGGAGACTAATTGTTTTTTAATGTTATTGCTGTTAAAATTAATAAGTAATCCTTTAGGCATACCTGTAAGTTTCAAATATGATAAAAGTTGAGCTTTATACAAGGGAATCATAAGCTCTACAGCTTTTAATTCAACAATAATTAAATTTTCAACTAATAAATCGAGCTTTAAGTTACTTCCCAACTCCTTCCCCTTATAACTTATTGGAAAATTTACTTGTGATTGAACATCCAAGCCAGCATTTCTTATTTCATCAATTAAACAAGTTTCGTAAACAGATTCTAATAATCCCGGACCAAGTTGTTTATGAACCTCAATAGCGCAACCAATTATCTTAAAAGAAATTTCATTTATATATTTTTGTGTAATCATTTTCTTATTCAATGTGTTTTTCAGGATTTCTTATATACCTCCTCCCTGCCTTCAATGCCTGCGTTGTTCTTCCTCTCCTTTTCCCTCTCTCTTTCCCCCTCTTTCTTTCCTCTTTTACTTTTTCCCTTACCTCCGTGATTCTCTGTGTCCTCTGTGTCTCCGTGGTTTTCCCTCTCTCCTCATCTCTCTCCCCATCTCTCTTCCTCTTTTCTCCGTGTTCCTCCGTTCCCTCTGTGTCTCCGTGGTTCTCCCTCTCTTTCTCTCTCCCTCCCCCTTTCCTTTCCTCCGTGTTCCTCCGTGCCATCTGTGTCTCCGTGGTATTCTTTATTCCCTGGATAGAATAACCTCATGCCCCAGATCCAGCATATCCCTCTCCCTCTTCATCAATTTCAGATCACTTTGAATCATTTCATCCACCAATTCCTGCAGAGAATATTCGGGTTCCCAGCCCAGTTTTTCTTTTGCTTTTGCGGGGTCTCCGATTAGTAATTCCACTTCTGTAGGTCTGAAATACCCGGGATCAACTTCAACCACACATTTTCCTATCCATGAGGAATCAAGGATATTGCCTTTGGGTAAATTCTTAAGCTCTTTTATATAGGCTTTTTCTTTAACCCCCGTTCCTTTGAACTCAACAATAATTCCGGCGCTTTTAAAGGCAAGTCTTACGAATTCACGTACCTCTGTGGTAACCCCTGTTGCTACAACAAAATCGTCGGGTTTATCCTGCTGAAGCATTAGATACATTGCTCTTACATAATCCTTGGCATGGCCCCAGTCCCGTTTTGCAGACAGGTTACCAAGATATAATTTTTCGGTAAGTCCCATGACTATCTGAGAAACGGCCCGGGTTATTTTTCTGGTTACAAAGGTTTCTCCTCTGAGAGGCGATTCGTGATTAAAAAGAATGCCATTGCATGCATAAATATTATAGGCTTCGCGGTAGTTCACTACTATCCAGTAACCATAAAGTTTGGCAACAGCATAAGGACTTCTTGGATAAAAAGGAGTGGTTTCCTTTTGAGGAATTTCCTGCACAAGACCATATAATTCTGAGGTTGAAGCCTGATAGAATTTGGTCTTTTTCTCAAGACCCAGGAGTCGGATTGCTTCTAAAATTCTTAAGGTTCCGAGGCCATCGGTATTAGCTGTATATTCAGGGGTTTCAAAAGAAACCTGCACATGACTTTGAGCACCCAGATTATAAATTTCATCGGGTTGGGTTTCCTGAACGATGCGAATTAGATTGGTAGCGTCGGTAAGATCGCCATAATGGAGAAAGAATTTCGGGTTTTTTTCATGCGGATCCTGATACAGATGGTCTATTCTTTCTGTATTAAAAAGAGAGCTACGTCTTTTTATTCCATGAACGGTATAGCCCTTTTTAAGAAGAAGTTCGGCGAGATATGCGCCATCCTGCCCTGTAATACCGGTTATTAATGCAACTTTGTTCATATTTTAATTTTTAATTTTATATGTATATATAATCATTAGTGTCCGGTAAAAATATGAGATTGCTTCTCCGCCAGCTGGCGGAGAAGCAATCTTTTTAGGTATTATAAGTTTTACCGGACAACAATGAAAGTTAATATTTAATTCTAGGAACATAAAAAATCATTCCCAAATACTCATTGGCTACATAAAGGAACAAAAAAAACACGGAAATCGTAAAACCTCCATGTTATTATATTCTAAATTCTAATACTATGTTTAGGAAGCTGTAAAAAGAGTTTTAATTGTTTTGAAGAATACCTTAAGGTCTTTACCAAATGTCCAGGTATCTATATATTGTAAATCCATTTTCATCCAGCTTTCAAAATTCACTTTATTTCTGTTCTGAAGAATCTGCCAGGTACATGTAATGCCGGGCTTTACAGACAAACGGCGCAATTGCCAGCGTTCATACTGCTCCACTTCGCTTGCCAGGGGTGGGCGGGGTCCTACCAAAGACATTTCACCAATTAAAACATTATAAAATTGAGGGAGTTCATCCAAACCGGTTTTTCTAAGAAATTTTCCAAACCGGGTAACCCGTGGATCTTTCTTCATCTTGAATACCGGACCATCGACTTCATTTTTATCCTTTAAATTTTCGAGTCTGGCTTCTGCATCTTCCACCATAGTTCTGAATTTAAACAGAATAAACTTACGTCCTCTTAATCCAACCCTTTCTTGTCTAAAGAAAACGGGACCTTTTGAATCGAGTTTTATAATAATTCCAATAAGCAAAAACAAAGGAGAGAGGAAAAGCATAATAAAAAATGAAAAATACAAGTCGCTCAGGTATTTTAAGAACAGAGAGATACTGTTTTCAGGAGTATCGGTTAATGTTAGCTGACTCGAATTGTTTAAAGCATTTAACTGTAGCTTTAAGGTTTCAAGGGGTGAAAAGTGTGACTGAAGTCTGAAAATTACACCTATTTCATTGCATACTTCAACTAAATCGTGAATCTGTTTTTGGTTGATGCTACTTTTCGAGTAAATTATTTCATCAACAATCTCTTCATCCAGAATTTTTTTAATATCTGTACTTTCCGGAACTACAGGAATTGAATCCCCATATTTTTCTCTAATAAGCCGGGAGTTACTAACTATTTTAACTATCTGAAATCCCCATTCTTTCTCTGAGGTAATTCTTTCAATGAATTCATCTGAAAATGCGTTTGCAAAAATTATCGCTTTACGAAGGTCATATCCACTGGCCCTGTATTTTTTAAAGATTTTAAAAAGTATTAATCTGACATTTACAATGACAACTAAATTTATAAATGCAGAGAACATTACAAATTTTGCGGAGACATGAGCAAAATCGAGCAGGTACTTTGCCATAAGAACCACAATTAGCTGAACGAAAGAAATCCTGACAAAATTAAAAAGGATGTTTCTATATCGCTGTGTTCTTGGCACTTTTGCCACAATGGTCAACTTAAGAATAAGAGCCCAGGAAATCATATAAATGAGTCCAAGGATAATATATTCAGAACTAACTTTAACGTCAGGGTTAAAAAATTTGCTCCAGATTTCAACAGAAAGCAAATATGCAAAGGCAATGAAGAGAAGTTCAAGCATGAATAAATAACGCTTGCGCCCCTCGGCTTTGTTTCCGAGATATATTGAAGTGAGTTTATTTGTGAGTGAGCGAGAGATCATTTTTGAATAATTAATATGTTAAATTACAATATTTAAATAGGCGAAAAAATTTTTTTTGACAAAGCGAGGCTTTTTGTTTACTAAATTCATGTTAATTGATTTGGCAAAAAAAACGAAAACGCTTTTTTCCTTTTTAATGGATTTCATAGCAGTTTAAAAACCTCTAAAAACTATTGAATGAGCTTGGTTAGCCAGTCTGCAAAACCTTGTTATAATGGAGAATATTGGATTGAATTAGGTTGCAAATGAAGATCAAAATCAAGGGTGTTTTTGACGAATGCGCAATAATTGGGGATAAAAATTGAGAGGAAAAAATTATAAGCAGAAAAGAGCCTGGAAGATAAAAAACAAGTGAACAGAGTTTGTAAATACTTGTTAATTAGTGATAAAAGGCGCTCTTTTGTAATCGACTAACATACATTATTTGTAGCTTTACAATTCTACATTTTTAATTGCAGATTAAGTAAATTAAAATTTATTTGGTTTGTATATCATAGATTTTATAATTTTATATGGAATCGTAGTTTTTGCATGAATGTTAGGACTGATTTAAAATAAATTAAAATGTCCGGGATCAATAAAACTATATTTATTATTTTTTTTATCTTTTCCTGCTTTATTTCTGAAGCTCAGGAAACGCCGGTGAATCCGGTTTCAAACAAGATATTCAGTTCCTATATTTTTAATCCGGCAATAACAGGAAGCAAAGATTTTGCTTCAGTTAGTACAATTGCTTCCTTTCAGGATGGGTTTTCATCTCAGATTTTAACTGCAGACGCCAGACTTTCAAAAAAGGCTTCACCCTACCTATATTCAAATACTAATAAGGAATTTGGAAATATTGGAGTAGGGGGTTCTGTCTTCAATGATCGAAATGGTGCTTCAAAGAATATTGGTGCAAGCACTTCTGTTTCCTATCATATACCATTAAATAAAAATAAACTCTCATTTTTATCTTTTGGAGCAGCTGTTAAGGGAGTACAAAACACTATGGATTATGGAGTTGCAGGGGATTCTCTGATAAATCCGGGCACTGAAGAAACCTTCTTCCCCAATCTTGATTTTGGGGTATATTTATACGGCCCCGGTTTTTACGCCGGATTCTCCGCGACCAACCTCCTTGGAAATCCCGGTATCGCAGATAGTCTGGGGGTATATGAAATACCTGTATCTCAACAATCCTTTTTTTTAGCCGGATATAAAATTCTGATTAGCAAATCATTGAATATTATTCTGGAGCCGTCGGTAATTATTACATCCAAAGAATTTAATTTTGAGTTAGAAAGAGGAGATATTCAGCCGATTATAAGGCTTTACCTTCAGGATTTTTGTATGGGAATGTATTTCAACGACAGCGACAAAAACTCATTTTTTTTCCAATACAATTACCCGGGATTTTATCTTGGAGCCTACTTCGGAATTCCCCAAAACACCGTATTTTATTTAAATAAACCAATCATTGAATTATCGGCAGGAATTAATCTTTCCCGGGAAAATTTTAAAGTAAAGCATCCGGTTCACTGGTAAAATGTTTAATGCAATAATGAAGAAGCAAATCAATATATTCAAAATAATACTTGTCGTCATTGGTATTATGTCAATATCGACCTTAGATTCTTTTGGGAATTATTTGAAATCTTCAAAAGACAGCTCCGGAATTTCGGGACCGGTTCTGGTAAAAGAGTTTCCATTAGAACTTATCGCACCTTCTATGGGTCTTAGGTTTTATAAAAACGGGATCATTTTTCCCTCAGCTTCAAAAGTGAGCAAAAGAATGCCTGCAAATCATTTGTCGTTTGGTTTACCAGAGCTATATTATGCAGAACTGGAAGATTCCCTATTAGGTTCTCCCGTAGTTTTTTCAGCCACATCAAGTCTTTCATTTCCGGTTGATGGCATGAGCTTTAGCTCTGATTTTTCAGAAATGTATTATTCAGAAGTTTCGAAGACAGATGGTAAGGAAAAAATATATAAGGCAAGTAATTTGGGTGGTGATGCAAATGCAGGATGGGGTTTTGAGGATCAGCCCTTAAGCTTTTGCGAAGAAAATTTTATCTTCTCTCATCCGGCCCTTTCTAATAAAGGTGATTTTATGATTTTTGCTTCTGATAAAAACGGTTCAGGAACAGGAATGGATCTTTTTATTTCCAGAATGAAGGATGGTAAATGGGGGAATTCAGAAAGTTTAAGCAAGGTAATTAACTCAAAAGGGAATGAATTTTACCCATTCCTGGACGCTGACAACAATTTATTTTTCTCTTCAGACGGATTACCGGGTTATGGGGGATTTGATATTTATTGCAGCAAATATAATGGGAAGGAATGGGATGCTCCTGTAAATCTGACAAAACGTATCAATTCAAATCAGGATGAAATGGCATTTACTTTGGATAGAAAGGAAAGGAAAACAGGATTCGTTTCCAAGGGAGTCAGTTCTGCTAATGGAGACATAAAATTATATAAACTCAGCCTGACTGAAGAATATCAAAAAAGTGGAATGGATTTGGCCTCTCTTTTAGTCAACCTGGCACTTTTAGAAGGGGATACTCCAATAACAATGGCTGTTGTTCCGGATATAAAGACCGAGGAGAAAAAACCGGAACCAGAAACGAAAAAAGCAGAACCAAAGAACGAGCCTGAAAAGCAAAAAGAAGAAGTTAAGCCAGAGGTAATAGAAGTAAAGGAGACCAAACAGGCTCAACCTCAAGTTCAAACTACCGTTACGGCAGTAAAACCTACTGTTGCTGCTGAAACAAAACCGCAAACTACAGAAACCAAACCAGAAATTATACAGGAATCCACCAAGCTTGTTACCCAGGAACCTAAAAAGGACGAAGTGATATATCGGGTACAGTTCGCATCATCTTCAACCTCTAAAGGCAGCTATACAATAAAAGTTGACGGCAAAGATTACAAAACCTGGGAATATTTTTATAAAGGAGCCTACCGGTCTTGTGTTGGTGAATTAAAAAGCCTTTCAGAAGCAAAGATTATGCAGACCAAATGCAGGCAATCGGGCCACCCACAAGCTTTTGTTGTGGTGTTTGTGAATGATGAGAGGTCGTTGGATCCGGGGTTGTTTAGGTGAGGGGGGAAAGTGGATAACAGTAGGTCAAATAATTATACTGGTCAGATTGGAGAGATTGCTTCGGGTGCCTCGTGCTCCAAAACAAAGACCGATTCCTAATGTTGAGAAAATTGCTTCGGGCGCCTCGTGCCTAGGCCTGTATTCCGAAAATAGCACCCAAATCAAAATAATAAGGCATTACTGTGGGCGAGACGAGATTGCTTCGGTCGCCCTCGTGCCTAGTCCTGTTTTTCGAAAAATAGCCTTCAAATCATAATAATAAGGCATTGCTGTGGACGAGACGAGATTGCTTCGGTCGCCCTCGTGCCTCGGAATGATTATGATTTTCCTGTTGGATTGGAGATTGCTTCGGTCGCTCTCGTGCCTAGGTCTGTATTCCGAAAAATAGCCCCCAAATCAAAATAATAAGGCATTGCTGTGGGCGAGACGAGATTGCTTCGGTCGCCCTCGTGCCTCGGACTCCCTCGCAATGACGAGGCTTTGCGGTTTGTGGGGATAAAAAAGTGGGCGGCTGCGCCACCCACTTTTTTATCCCCGTTCCCGAAGCCGCGCCGTCATTGCGATCCGCCGGCTGGCGGAGAAGCAATCTCTTTTTAATTACTATTCCTCAAAGATGCTTCTATCAAACCGTTCAGGCTTGGCGAAGCAATCTCTTATATATTAACCGGATAAGCTTTTTGTGTTTCAAAAAAAACTTCCAGAGAGGTCATTCCAATCAGGATTAATACTTTCAATCAAATTTATTTTCTTTTGTCTGGAGCCTGCTTTTAACTGCTTCTCTTTTAAAATTGCAAATTCAATAGAATTAAATTTTTCGAAGTAAACTAATTTTGACAGATTATAACGACTTGTAAACGCATTTTTAAATTGACCTGTTCGATGTTGAAAAAGCCGGTTAGCTATATTACTTGTGACACCAATGTATAAGACCGTATTGTTTTTATTTGTCAATATGTAAATGAAGCCTCCTTTTTCCATCATGTTATAGGATTTAGAAAATGTTCTTTGGTTATTGGAAATTGATGCAATAAGTATGCCGACAATTTACTCGTTCATTGCTCTTTCTAGTGTCTTAATTGCTGAGAAGGAGGAGATTGTTTCGGTTACCCTCGTGTTTGGAATGATGATAGTTTTCCTGTTGGATTGGAGATTGCTTCGGTCGCCCTCGTGCCTCGGAATGATTATGATTTTCCTGTTGGAGGGGAGATTGCTTCGGTCGCCTCGTGCCTAGTCCTGTTTTTCGAAAAATAGCCTTCAAATCATAATAATAAGGCATTGCTGTGGACGAGACGAGATTGCTTCGGTCGCCTCGTGCCTCGGACTCCCTCGCAATGACGCGGCTTTGCGGTTTGTGGGGATAAAAAAGTGGGCGGCTTTGCCGCCCACTTTTTTTTCCCCCTTCCCGAAGCCGCGCCGTCATTGCGAGCCGACGTCAGGAGGCGAAGCAATCTCATATCCTTTGCGGTTGTTGACTTCCCTGCAATAGCCGAGCCGACTATGGAGGCCCAAGGCAATCTCATATTCTTTGGGGTTTTATACATCCTTTCTACAGCCGAGCCGATTATAAAGGCCTAAAGCAATCTCAAATTATTTATGGTTGTTGACTTCCCTGCAATAGCCGAGCCGACTATGGAGGCCCAAGGCAATCTCATATTCTTTGGGGTTTTATACATCCTTGCTACAGACTAGCCGATTATAAAGGCCTAAAGCAATCTCAAATTATTTGTGGTTGTTTTCATGCTAAAGACGAGCCGACTTGGGAGAGCCAAGGCAATCTCCCAGACCAATTACTTAACAAACACAAGCTTAGCGTAATAAATCCGTTCACTATTAAAAATCCGGATATAATATATTCCCGCTTCAAGATATTCAAAGCTTAGTGGCATAAATTTCTCTTCCATTTCAATAACAGATTGTGCTGAAACAACGCCATTAGCGGATACTATTTCAAGAGTAAACTGTCCGGAATTCTCATTAATTTCTATCACAAATTTACCGTCGGAAGGATTTGGATAGACAGACAATTCGCTGAATATCAAGTGTTCGACAGAGGTTATGCTAACTATCAGCGTATCAGACATCAAACTTTCATTACCGGCACCATCAATAGCGCTAACGCTGTAAGAATAAGTATTTCCAACCGTGACCGTTTTATCTGAATACGATGGAGTATTGACTGTTGAGAGCAAGTCTCCTGCCCTGTAAACGCGATATCCCGTCACCCCAACATTATCATTTGATTCACCCCAGATTAATTTAATGCATGAACCCGATGCTGATTGAGCCATAAGGTCGGCAGGTGTGGAAGGAGGTGTCGTGTCAACTGTGTTAGCAGTAATCTGGTTGGAAAGCTGACTTGCATTTCCGGCTTCATCAAAAGCTAAAACTGCGTAGGAATAAGCATTCTCTGGTTCCACTGTATTATCTATGAAGCTAAGTTCTGAGGTGGTATTTAGAAAAACTCCTCCACGGTAAATCCGATAACCAGTCACCATAACATTATCAGTTGAGGCGTCCCAGGAGAGGCTTACGGAATTATCTGAAACAGACATAAGCTTTAAACCTGATGGCACGGTTGGAGCCTCCGTATCATTTGTATTAGTAGTTACTTCGGAAGAACGGGTGCTTTCATTCCCGGCTTCATCAAAGGCTGAAACAGCATAATTATATGAATTTCCCGGACTTACGGTATTATCTGTATATGAGAGTCCTGTTTCAGTATCCAAAAGTACCCCATTGCGAAATATATTATAACCAGCTACCCCTACATTGTCGGTTGAGGCATTCCAGGAAAGGCTTACAGCATTTACTGAAGCAGATGTAAGCATGAGTCCATCGGGTACGTCAGGAGCTGTGATGTCATTAATACTGGCTGTAACACCGGTAGACTGTTCACTTGTATTTCCGGCATCATCAAAAGATGAAACGGTATAGGTATATGTATTTCCCTCGCTTACAGTATTATCATTATAATTAGGAGCTACAGTTGTTCCCAACAGTTCTCCGTTGCGATAAACAGTATATCCGGTTACCCCGATATTATCGATGGAGCTGTTCCAGTTCAGACTAATCGTACTGTTAGTAACGGAAGTTACTTTAAGACCGCTTGGTATGGATGGAGGTGTGGCATCGGCGATATTTACCGTAACAGAATTGGATTGGCCGCTTTCAAAGCCGGCGGCATTTAATGCAGAAACGGCATAGGTATATGAGTTTCCATCGAGAACGGTATTGTCGGTATAGCTTAATGAAGTACTTGATCCAAGAACAGTTCCGCCCCGGTAAATCTTGTAAGAAGTAACGCCTACATTATCGGTTGAAGCTTCCCAGGAGAGATAAACGGCATTTTCAGTAAATGAGTCAACCTTTAAACCTGCAGGTATAGTTGGTGCCTGTGGAGAAGGTGATATGCTTATCTGATAATCTTCTACTTCACCCCCAATAGCCAAACCAGAACTTGAAGAAAGATTATTCGGACTAAACCTGAAGCGGGCAAAAGTTGGGATGGAAGTAGCTGCTCCTTCCGGAACATTAACAAGGATATTTGCTGTGCCATCGAACCGGACAAGATTTGATGCAATC
The DNA here is from genome assembly GCA_021740585.1 of Bacteroidales bacterium. Classification (GTDB taxonomy): domain Bacteria; phylum Bacteroidota; class Bacteroidia; order Bacteroidales; genus JAGLSB01. The sequence goes on along the minus strand of JAIOZM010000034.1, from coordinate 17,579 downwards.
TGTTCATTTGCATCGCTAAAATCTCCATCGGCATTCCAATCGATCCATGCATTTAACCGGCCAAGACCCACAACAGTTACCGATACGTTTACAGCTTCTCCTTGTTGAATCAAGGCAGGAAAAACAACACCGTCTTCATCATCCAGATTATTTAAATCGTCTCCGTCTGCGGTAACCGAGGTGAGGCTAACAGTTTCCCCATCATAAACAGAACCTAAATAATTTAAGAAGTCCAAAACATGGTAGGCAGAGCCATAACTCAGAGGTGCGTCTCCATAATCGCGTATTTCGGTATAGGTGTAGGAATTTACCGCATCATCGTCCTGTGTATTGCTTTGTGTCTGATAGGCTGCGGGTGAAATATTTACGTTGAATCCGTTTAAACCGGGGCTTGCAGAATTCCTGGTTACTTTATAAGCAATTATAATTGTCCCTGAGGAACCGGGCTCTATTGTTGCTGTTTGTATCCCGGTATAGGTTGCGTTTATTGAGTTGTAGCTCCAGCTGAATAAACTTGAAGAAGTACCGCTAACGGCCAACACAGGATTTGTATTATCCGGTTCTCCAAACGAAAGCGTTATGGTAAGTGTAATATGCTGATCAGCAGTCACCACCAATGCGTCGCTTCCTGAATTACCAATATTAAAGCTGATAAATCCTTTTCCATTCACCTGAACCGGAGCAATAGGCGAAGGGCTTATAATTCCATTGTTTACGTAGGGATTATAATTTCCATTGGGGGATTGGGCCTTAAGTAAAAAAGGAGTGAGGAGGAGGGATATTATGTAGATGAGGCGGATCATAGGGCGGAATTTCGGATTTCGGATTTCGGATTTCGGATTGTTTGGTCTATCGCAGAAAGAAGAGGATTTCGGAATTCGGATTTTAGATTGCGGATTGTTTGGTCTATCGTCGGATAGATGTTAGTTCTATATTTATTTACTATTTTAATCATTTTCTTAAAATAAATAACTCAATACTGTGTCATTTCTAATTCCGAAATCCCAAATCCGCAATCCGCAATCTTCCCAAATTATTTCGGATTTCGGAATTTCGATTTCGGATTCTTTGGTCCATCGCTTAAATAATATTTATTCTATTAATATGTTCAATTTATTCTTTAAAAATAAAAAACTCAATCCCAAGCCATTTCTATAATCCGCAATCTTCCCAAATGATTTCGGATTTCGGATTTTCGATTTCGGATTGTTTGCACAATCGCATTATATATGTTAGTTCTATATTTATTAACTTTTTTTAATCATCATCTTAGAATAAAAAACTCATTAATGCATCATTCCTAAATCCGCAATCCTCCCAAATGATTTCGGAATTCGGATTTTCGATTTCGGATTGTTTGCTCTATCGCCAGATAGATGTTTGTTATATATTTAGTTACTTTTTTAATCAATATTTTAGAATTAATAACTTAATAATTATGTTATTCCTAAATCCGCAATCTCAAATCCGAATTCCGCAATTCTTCCCATCCGCAATCCCAAATCCGCAATCCGCAATCTTCCCAAATTATTTCGGATTTCGGAATTTCGATTTCGGATTGTTTAGTTTTTCTTGATACTGGTGTTTTTTGTTTTTTTATGCACAATTTAAACTTTATATAATAATAAAAAACTCCATACAACACCATATTCCTAAATCCGCAATCCGCAATCGTCTTCAATCCGCAATCCCAAATCCGCAATCCCAAATCCGCAATCCGCAATCGTCTTCAATCCGCAATCCCAAATCCGCAATCCCAAATCCGCAATCCGCAATCGTCTTCAATCCGCAATCCCAAATCCGCAATCCGCAATCGTTTTCATTCCGCAATCCCAAATCCCAAATCCGCAATCCTCCCCTTATTCCTGAAAATAATCAATCTTCTCCGAATCAACATTATTACTAACCCGTTCTTCTCCGCCCCCGCCTGAAACAAGCTGAGAGGTTATAGAATATAATCCCCGCGAGTTTCCGGGATCAAAGCTAACCCTGAACCCAAATATTGAATACCCCCCACCGTTAATAACGGCAGAACTGGTGAAAATATGATTTATTGCGTCCTGAGAATAGCTCCAATCATTATTATTTAGTGGGGTTGATCCTAAAATAGTGAGACCGGGAACATATCCATCGGTTAATATCCATCTTGAATCTTTGGGAATATTAACTACAATTACACCACTTGTATTTTCATTATTTAGCTCAGTAACTTTCACAATCAGATCGAAACTGGTAATGCCGTGCATTATGTTCGGACTTACTATTAGAGTCGGGGTAAGGTCCGGAGGACAATTATTGATGGTAGCAACCACCTCTGTTCCGCTGCTGTAGCATCCATCCTGACTCTGATAGAATATATAATAGCTTCCTGAACCAACGGCAGCAGGATTGGAAACATTCACTCCCAATGGATCGTTTGTGGTTTTATATACTATTGATCCACCTGTTGGCATAATACTGCTAACCAGGCTTGAAATATTTACGGTTATTTCCGGACATACATTTTCAATTACAGAACTACTTACCACAGGTGGTGCCGGAGCTGTATTTGGCGATGAAGTACCACTGCCATCAGCGCTGGTGCAGCCATCTATAGTAGTATTAACGGTGAAAATATCTGGCGTATTTACAGTTATAGAAGAGGTTGTTGCACCCGTATTCCATAATAAGGATCCGCTGGCTGATGTTGATAATACTGAAGTGCCGTCGCAATTATCTGTTACCACTACAACCGGGGCAGTAGGAGTTGGATTCACTGTAACGGTTACAGCTGCAATATCTGAGCAGCCGGTAGAAGCCAGAGTTCCCAATAGGTAATACGTACCAGCTGTTGCTGCTGTTGGAGTTAACAGGCTTGTTGTTGCTGCTGCATCGGTCCAATACGTGTAGGTTAATCCAGCAGTGCTTCCGGTTGTTATGGAGGCATTGGTAAGATCGACAGTTGACGGAGAACAAACATCAGCAGGGTCGGTTATTATAACCTGAGGATTTGGATTAACAAGCTGAGTTTTGCCGGATGAAACAGATCCACAATTGCCACCTGTAGAGGTCAGGATTAAGGATGCCGTGCCGCTATATCCAGCGGGCGGAGTCCAGGTAGCGGATAAGCTTGCCGAATCGGGACTGAATACACCGCCCTGAGGGCTTGACCAGTATCCTCCTGTTGCTGAGCCTCCCACGCTTCCTCCCAGAGAAACTGTTGTGCTGCCCTGACAGATTGGAGAAAGAACGGTTCCTGCATTGACGGTTGGCAATTCAAAAACAGTATTCGTAATTCCACCAGAAACAGCTTCACAACCATTGTTGTCGGTAACTAAAACATCCACAATCTGACCATTGGTGAGAGAGCTTAAAGTAAAGTTGGCTAAACCACTATTTTGTCGGGATAAATCATCTACACGAAAATCGTAATTTACTCCACCTGTGGCGCTGAATGTTATACTGGTTCCGGCACAGAATGCGCTATCGGCATCAGAGCTTGTAAGTGTTGGGACAGGAAGAGGGTAGACTGTATTTGTAATTCCTGTTGATAAGGAATCGCAGCCCTCCAGATTAGTAACCATTACGGTAAGCACCTGATTATTGGCTAATGAACTGGTAATATAAGTATTCGAGGTCCCTGTCTGAACGCTGGCTTCGTCTATTCTAAAGTCGTATAATGTTCCACCGCCGGCAGTAAATGTTACGGGGGAACCCAGGCAGAAGGCATTATCGTTTTCTGAACTGCTGAGCGTTGGGGTAGGTAGAGCAAAAACGGTATTAGTTATCCCGGAAGATGTAGCCTGACACCCGATAGCATCGGTAACGATTACATCTACCACCTGACCATTGGTTAATAAATTAGTTGTGAAAATGTTTGAGGACCCGGTTTGTGCTATCACTCCACCTATTCTGAAATCGTAGCTTGTACCGCCACCGGCTGTAAAAATTACACTGGTTCCGGCACAATAGGAGCTATCGGTTTCAGAGATAGTAAGAGTTGGAATTGGTGGGGCACATAAAATGTTAAGTTGGTAATCTTCCACTTCACCCCCAATGGCCGAACCGGTGCTTGAGCTGAGCGTTCCCGGAGAAAATCTGAATCGGGCAAATGTTGGAGCGGAAATAATTGCATCTGTTGGCACAGTAACAGTCAGGTTCAAAGTTTCATCTGACCCTACAACATTTGAAGCAACCTGCTCACCTGCATCAGAAAAGTCGCCATCTCCATTCCAGTCGACCCATGCGTTTAAGCGACCTAGTCCAACAGCGGTTACGCTAATATTTATATTTTCACCCTGATGTATTGTTGCCGGGAATATTACACCATCTTCATCATCCATAACACTTAAATCATCACCATCAGCTGCAGCAGATGCCAGGTAAGAGGATTCACCGTCCACTAAAGCACCCAAATAGTTTTCAAAGTCTATGGTATGATCTGCAGAGCCATAAACGGCAGGAGCATCGCCGTAATCCCGTATTTCAGTATAAGTATAAGAGTTTACCTGATCATCATCCTGACTATTTATACCAATTTGATAAGGAGCCGGAGTAATGTTAACATTAAATCCATTTGACCCTGGAGAAGCTGAGTTTGAAGTAACCTTATAGTCAATAGTTATTGTTCCGGAGGAATTTGCCGGAATTACAGAAGTCTGAATGGCGGTATATGTTCCGGCGTTATATGTCCAGGAAAAATAATCCTTAGAAGTCCCACCAATAGCAGCAATCGGATCAACATTATCAGGCTCACCAAACGAAAGAGTAATGGTTAGGGTAATGAACTGGTCGGTAAAGATTTCCAAAGGATCGCTACCGGTATTCCCTATGTTAAAACTTACAATTCCGGTGCCATTTACCTGTAGGGGTAATAATGGTGAAGGACTAATCGTTCCGCTGTTTACGTAGGGGTTGTAGTTGCCGTCGAGGTTTTGGGCGGAAAGCATTGAAGTGCTGAGTAAGAGGAGGAGGGTAAGGAGGAAGATTTGAAGCATTGCTGATTGGAGGAATTGCGGATTTCGGATTGTGGATTGCGGATTGTTTGGTCCGTCGCAAATTCCAATGGTTTCGCTCTTAATTAAGTTGCTTTGGTATATATGTAAATCTTTGGCCAACATGTTTTTTTTCTAATTATTAGACTTTATTAAAATCTGCACAATTGTCTCCTCCCGGCCTTCCCCTTGTGCCTCCGCACGCTTTCGCTGTAGCTTTAGCGTAGGCGCCTAAAGCTTCAGCGACACGAGGAAAAGGGGAGGAGTTGGTTCGTGGTTAATCGTTAGTATATCTTTTTCTTTTAATAATCTCTATTTAACGCTTTAATTTTCTAATTAAAAGACATTCAAAAAATCCGCAATCTCCAATCCGCAATCCGCAATTCTTCCAATCCGCAATCCCAAATCCGCAATCCGAAATTCCTCCAATCCGCAATCCGCAATTCTTCCAATCCGCAATCTCAAATCCGCAATCCGCAATTCCTAACCATTATTTTGCCTAGCAGTTTTCCCCGATGCAGTAAAAATAGCAGTCAATTCGTCTGCTTCTTTCAATAAATCCTTTATTTTTTCTTTTTTTAACATATTAGACTCTTCAATTAGTTCAAGCCAAAATAGAGTTTCGTCACATTCTTCCTCAACAATTGTTATTTTGGAGATGAAATCTCTCTGACTTCGAGCTCTGCATGCCGCCCTATAATTTGCGCCAACAGAGGTTCCTGATCTGATTATCTGATTCCCAATTGTTCTTCCAGCCCTAGTATCCGGAAGCTCATCCACCAGTTTTATTATCATTAAGGCAAATTTTTTGGTTCTATCTTTTAGTTCTTCCTTTGTCATGATAGGAATTGCGGATTTCGGATTTGAGATTTCGGATTTTTTTGTATTTTTTCCTTATTGATGTTTAATGCTTATTTATGTATAATTTATATTTTTTCTTAGAATTAAAAACTCAATCCTGTGCCATTCCTAAATCCGAAATCAACAATCCGCAATCCGCAATCCTCCCAAATGATTTCGGATTTCGGATTTGAGATTTCGGATTTTTTGTTTTTCTCTATAATGATGTTTTTTGTTCATTTACAATTTATTTTAGAATGAATAACTTAATACCTATGCTATTCCTAAATCCGCAATCCGCAATCCGCAATTCTTCCAATCCGCAATCCCAAATCCGCAATCCGCAATCGTCTTCCAATCCGCAATCCCAAATCCGCAATCCGCAATCGTCTTCCAATCCGCAATCCCCAATCCCCAATCCGCAATCGTCTTCCAATCCGCAATCCCAAATCCGAAATCCGCAATTCCCCCCATTCCGCAATCCCAAATCCGCAATCCGCAATTCCTCTCTATTCCTGAAAATAATCCAATTTCTCAGAATCAACATTATTAGTCACCCGAACTTCCCCGCCACCCCCGGACTCAATCTGAGCAGTTATGGTATAAATACCCCTGTTGATATCTGGGTTAAATGTTATACTAAAACCAATGGTTGAGAATCCCCCACCCGGTATAGGAGAAGAGCTGGTAAAAATATGATTGGTTGCATCAGAAGAATAGCTCCAATCGCTGTTGTTGAGGGGGGTAGATTCTAAAATTGTTAAGCCGGCATTATATCCACCATTTAGCACCCATCTGGAATCTCTGGGAATGTTTACAACAATATTTCCATTGGTAATTATTGAATTTAATTCTGTAATCCTTACAAAAATATTAAAACTGGTTATCCCATGACTGATATTTGGAGTGATAATAACCGTTGGGGTAATATCGGGGAAGTTACAAGCATTTATGCCAACAATAATTTCGGTTCCTGTACTGTAACACCCATCCTGATTCTGATAAAACAGATAATAGCTGCCGGCTCCGACAGCTGCTGGATTAGCGACATTCAGGCTTATTATATTATTTGCTGTTTTATAAAAAAGTGATCCTCCGGTTGGCGTTGTACTGGTAAGTAAGGAAGTTAAATCTACCGTTACTGCAGGACAAACATTTGCCGGAGTAGAAGAGCTCACCGTTGGTGCTGATGGTGAAGCCGGAACCGGGTTTATGGTGAAGCTGGCGCTCGACACACAGCCCGGATTAGCAGTAGTGTTTCGTACGTTTACCGTATATGTGGCATTGGCAGGCAACAATGCAAAATTGGTACTTGTACTCCATGTAGTGCCTGAATTGATACTATATTCTATACCTGTTCCGGTGGGGGATGTGATTTGTATTGTCCCGGTATATACAGAGCAGGTGGGTTGTGTTAAGGTTGCTTGCGGGGTAGGGACCGCATTGTTTACCAATACACCGGAGGATTGAGCGCTTTCATTATTCTCGGCATCCAAAGCAGAAACGGTGTAGGTATAATTGGTACAGGGAACTACAGTGTTGTCGGTGTATGTTAATTCGCTTGTTGATCCAAGAAGGCTCCCTCCGCGGTAAATGTTATAAGCTGTTACTGCGATGTTATCTGTTGAGGCATTCCAGGAGATGCTTACTGAGGAGGCGGTTGAGGCGGTTATGGTGAGGGTTGTGGGGGTTGAGGGGGGACTTGTGTCTATGCCGTCTACACTGCCATCCCACCCAGCGATTCTGGCAAGCAACCACCACATAGCTTTGGCAAGCCTAACAGCTCCATCCTTTCCTATGTGTCCGGTATAGCCACTAGCTGGCCAATCATTATCATCATGTAATGTTGGAAATGTGTTACCATTCCATGTTTTAGTTGCTAATTCACCTGCATTATTATAACATAAAATGTCTGCGTAATCAAAAAGTATTCTTGTCACATCTTTAGCTACATAATTTCTTATATGTTCATATTTGAGATGTCCTTGATACAACGCTTCGTCTCCTATAATAGGCCGCGTATTTCTAACAAAATCTACTGGGCCAGTTGTGAAAAAAATTGCGGTAGGAATACTATCGGCACAATAGTCAATATAAGACTGAGTGGCGGCCAAATAAGTATTCATATTTACACTATTACCTGATACGGTATTATCATCATCATCTATACCCCAATATCTATCTCCTTCAGGGCTGAATAATGATCTGCCGTACCAATGTACTCCATATACAGGATCAATATTAAAACTTGAGTCTTGGTCTGTTGCATCCCAACACCAACCAAAGCCGATTGCCGTTAAGGCAGGGCCATTAGTATTACAATAAGTTAAACCCGCTTTTATTCTGTTTACAGCTGTTGAGTTTGTCCACCAATCTTCTTCTCCGTAATTATTCCATACCCATCCTTCCGAATGACCATAATCCCCCCAAACGGCATTACACATCCTCAAATTAGATGTGGTAAATGCTTCAGGTGTTCCTGACTCAATAACACTAACCGTGTAGGCTGGATTGTCCGCCTCTAATGCGGGAAGGCCATACCTAATTGCTTCAGCATGGGACTCACCGGCATATACCATCCACATAGTCTTTACGGAGTCTATCCATTGTTGCGGTATTTTATCGTATAAATCAACTACACTATGATCGGCAATTATCTGACTATAATTAACCAAAGAAAATTGGGCTAAAATAAAAAACGATAATAACTTGCGCATAATTATAAAAGTTGTATATTTTCCAAATATAATAAAAAGAATTATAAACGGCTGAATTTGTATGGGTTATAAAATTAATGTTTTGTATTCAAAATATATGAACATTATGTATATTTGTATTGTTAGAGAACAGAAATAGTAATATAAAGTTCAATTTTGAAACCTATTTGCAGAAAATGTTAATGCTATGAAAACAAAACTTATTAATTTCACAATAATTTTATTTTTATTTACTTTAAACTCATGCAAGCAGAATGAGGAAGGATCTGATATGAAGATTATTTTTCTGCACCATAGTACGGGAGGTGTTATCTGGAATGGTAACAAAACTTCAACTTTGAGTTGGTTTGTTGGAAAAATCAGTTACAGGCTTAGCAAAAAGATTGAAAAAAATCCCCGGATGCCAGCATTATTTAATAATTACAACAAAAAACATAAAAAAAACTACTATATAAAAGAGATGGACTTCCCCAAAGCTACGCCTTATGGTTGGGAAAATAACCCCTACGATTATTATAATATCTGGGTGAAAAATGCCGGAGAAGAACCTTTTATGAAAGAACCCACTCTGGAAATGCTTACAAAAGAGTACCAGCTTGTCATTTTTAAACACTGTTTCCCAGTTTGCAATATTCAGGAAGATCTGGACTCTGCGGACATCAATTCAGATTTAAAAACAATTTCGAACTATAAGCTTCAATATTCGGCCTTGAGAGATAAGATGCACGAATTTCCTGATACAAAATTCATTTTATTTACCGGGGCGGCTCAAGTAAAGTCTCGTCTTACGGAGGCGGAAGCAAAAAGGGCAAGAGAGTTTTTTAGTTGGGTAAGAGATGAATGGGATCAGGCAGGGGATAACATTTATTTGTGGGATCTTTATAGTCTTGAGACAGAAGGTAGTTTGTATTTTAAGGATGAATATGCAGTATCTCCTAGTGATTCTCATCCAAATAAGGATTTTGCCGGCAATATAGTTAATCTATTGTTTAATAGAATAATAGATGTAATTGATAATAATGGAAATAATACTCAGGTTACAGGTAAAGAAAATTAGTTTTTTATTTGTAATTTTTCTGTTTTCATTCTACAATTGTGAGAGTAAAATGAATTAAGCTCACCCCAATAATCGTTACTAAAAAATCGTTTATAATTCATAATTATTTTCATTCACCTATTGCATTGGTATTTATTTATCCGTATCAAAGTTATTTACGAACATCCCTACTTGTCGACAATGATTACTCTATAGAATGACATTTGGTGACAATCCTATTAACCTTCCTTTGTGCTCTGCTGGTTGGCGCGAAGTGTGGTTATTTCCACATGAACGGAGGGCTCACTTTCTGACTCTAATGGGTTCCTGGAGGCTTGATTCGTAACAAAACCTCAAAGCTTACGATGGGTTTAATAGCTTTTATTTAGAATTATTGTTAAAAGTTAGGATTCGTTATCATTTCAGGCCGCTTAGTGATCATTAGTAATAAATCTATTTTTTTTGTCATAAACTAACAAAAGATTATAGAATGTTAATATATATGATAAACTGCATTAACAGAATTGTAAGTTCGAAATTATTTTCTGAAATAAATATTTCTCTCTCTTATTGACCCAATAATATCTTGGGTTTGACGAATAAAAGATTTCAAAATCAGAGGTTAGATAAAATAGATTATCTACTTATATAAGACGCGCTGAATTACAGAACAATAACAATTAATATCAGATACCAATATATTAACTAACAATTTTTCAAGAACATATACAAATCAGAATTTTTGACGAATAACTTTACATCGAACACAAAGTTTAATAACTTAGCATTAGTAAATTACATAAATGGAAAATTTGAAATCAAAGTTTAATTTAATATTTAAAAAAATGAAAAATTTAAACAAATTATTTGTGGGACTTATTTTAGTTACCGCATTCGTTTCCTGCGAAAAGGAAGGTACTGATGATAGTCAGATTCTGCAATTAGGTGACAAAAAAGTGGTTTCAGTAGCGATTACTGAATCGGTTGCCAGTTTACCTGTTAGTGAAGGAGAAATTACTCCTTATATTATTCCCGGAAAAAACAAGGGGGGAAACAGAACTTGTGCTGAAGTTGGATTAGCATTTATGGGCGATGCTGAATATTTTGCTTTGTGTAGTGACAAGGTTGATTATGAAGAAGGTGATTTTGAAGGTGATTTTCCAGAGGGTCTTAATATAACAACGGATGGAGTTTTTGTTTCATTTGAAATTGATGGATGCCTTGAGATTGGCGGAGGATTATACAAAGTTGGTGCCGTTATTGTTAAAGGATCTGATGATGCAAACGTATATTGGTATCCAGAGGGAGCAACAAGTGATGCAGGCCTGGCTGCTCCGATAAACGCTTCTGGTGGACCGGCAGGTCTTAGTAATCTTACTTTTTGTTTTGTGGAATGTGAAGATGTAAAAGAGACATTAGTAATTGCCGTAAAAGCGTATACTAGTAAATATGGATATACATATAGCTCAGGGTCCTATGATTATGCACCGAATTGCAATGACTTTAAACTAGGAATTAATAATATTATTGAAAACTTCTCTTTTCCAATGCATAACTCTGAATTAGTTAATGTAGGTTTTGCTACCGTGGTAACTTATATTGAAAATGGGATAACAATAATAGATGTAAATTTGGATTACGGGGTAAACCAAAACTATGTTTATTATTATGTTGGTCCAATTTCAGGCATTGAAACTGAAAAATGTCCTGATTGGAGGTCCTGGTCCTTAGCATCTTTTACCGATCCAGAATCAAGTTCCTTTACAATTTCTTATTAGGGATTAACATATATTGGGATATTCGCAAAATGCGATGATTTAAAAAAATGGGGGTGAAGGTTAGATATCTTTATCCCCATTTTTTATTTTTAGGCTTCGATTTTATGAAAAATGATAACAATTCAACATTAAGACATACTTATCTTCTAGTCTGTTCATTTAATGAATTAATTATTAGTCTATGCCTTTTTACTTTATTAGTCTTCCTGAGTCATACGTTTTGCTATTCTTGCTGCATTGGCCGTATACACATATTAAAATTAACGATTCTAATTAGAACGTTAAGGGTTTTTAGAGTAAATATTTCACTCTCCAGAAATGCACTTTCTTTTTGACCTTTCGTCGATATAATACGCATAAGGAAAGTTATTTCCCCCTAATACTTTTTTTCTGATCTTTTATTGTGATAAGTTTATCAAGTAAACATAGTAGACGACGGTTATGAACGCAGGTCTATTTGTGGACTTTTTTATTTTTCGACTATAAGCAAGATAATAGTCTATTTTTTCCAGATATTTAAAACGATGGGTGCTTATTTTTAAGAATTTACAGGCAAGTTTTATTTGTGAGTTCATTTAGTTAATCATGTCCCAAAGCAATTTGACTTTGGTAGGATGGAGATATAATATTCTTAAAAAGTGACATCCTAATAGAGTGCATTGGGCTGGTCAAAGTATGGTTCCCAGCTACGGGCTATAATAGCCGGACATTCCGGGAGCTTTGATTTAACATAGAACTGGGCACGAATATAACTTACAATTATAAAATCATCCAGCTTTTCTGGCTCAAAAAATACTCTACAAAACAACTGGTGTTGTAGTTTCCCGTTTAGAATCTTAATCAACTTTCGGTCAGAAAAACCAGTACAAGATTTTAAAACAATTAAGGCCAATTTGTCCTGAGGAGGAAAAGTAGTATAGCGCCTCTTTCGGCTATCCAGGATATTTAGCGACTTACATAAATAAACCCAAGGTATGGCATGATAAATTTTACCTAATTCGGCCTTTAGAAAACTATTCAAATAAAGTGAAAACTCTTTTTGTGGAGAACCAAGCATGGCAAAAACCAAGAAATTTCAAATAATATTTTACATGGCGAGTTGCATATTACCTTAAAAACTATTGATGACATATGAAATAAATGATATTTCAGGGGTTGTGTTAAAACTAAGCTAGGGGTTCCAATTAACGAACAGTCTATCAGAAGTTTTTACTAATTACGAACAGCCCTAATTATAAAGCTTATAAAATTGTAGATCATATTTAAGGAATAAAATTAATTATTTAGAATACTATCGATAATTAATGACAACTTCTTTGCGCCGCCACCGTTAAGATGGTCACCGTCCAGAAAATCAATAGCTTTAAATCTATTATCTTCAAGTAAATTGATGTATTTGCAATTATTATTCTGAGTTGTAACTCTTAGTATGGTATTTATTGTACTATCATATTGAAGTTTATCAAAGTTTTCTCTATATGATTTGTAGGCTGGTGGAGTAAGAATTAATAAACTGCATTTATTCGTTTTCGAAAAATTAACAATTGAATCTAGTGCAGTTTTAAGTTCAGTATAATACTGTTGCTCTTTGGGAACCGTTAACCGCTTTGCTGTTTCAGATCCTAGTACCTCAAGATTTCCGAGAGATTTATTATCTGAAGAAATATGCCAACCACGATCGTTGCAATAAATCTCATCATTTTTGTTTACATAATAGTCGATAATTCTTTTTATTTGATCAAAGAGTAAGCCATTTAAAATTTCCGCATGTGATTTGAACTTATTTGAAAGTTTAATATTATAATAAATCCTATAATTTTTAACTCGCCAAGATGATGCAGATTTATCCATCTTATAAAAAAGTGATGGATAAGAAACCGTCAGGACAATGGATTCAAGCTTTGACCATTTATTTTCATACTTTTTTAGTAGCTCAAAACAATAATCAAGGCTCTGAGCAGGATGAGCCGCATTAAAGCTTATTCCCATTATGTAATCCGGATTTAGTCCAGTATGAGCATCAGAAGCGCCAATTAGAAGAATCTCGATGCTGTCAGACATTTTATCTAGGTATTCTTTTTTATATTGATATTCATTGGGGATATTGCGAATTAATAACTCAATAATAATGCAAGTAAGTAATAGGGTCAAAAGGGATAGTGAAACTTTGTAAAAAAGGTACTTCATATTAATTTTAGTATTATTTCCAACTTGGAATTATTTATGTTTTTCTAATCGACAGAAAAAATTTTGAAAGTGAGCACCAGTTAGTATTTAAAATACCTGATAGACGAAAGTTAACTTATTTCCAATAAATACCAATATTAAAAATGCCACGGCATAATATACAGAGAGCCTGAAAATCCTGCTACTGCTGAAGATTTTCTCAATACGATTGTTTATCTCCGTATGATCTTGTTTCAAGTAATCAATTAATAAAAAGATAAAAGATAAACCTAATGCAAAAAACAACAGATTATTGAGATGCTTTGTATTTGACCAAGGGGATAAATCTGTCAGTTGGGAAAAAAAATGTAAAGATGAATTCAAGTCCCTTGAGAAAAAGAAAATCAACGATAACCCGTAAAAAATAAAGGTAATTATCCTGCTCATCATAACCCTCAAAAAAGCTGGTATTTTTGAGCCTAACTCGCTTCTTATTCTTTTTGTAAAAAACTCATAAATAATTCCAAGGGCCTGTGCTAATCCGAGTGCCATAAAATTCCAACCTGCACCATGCCATATCCCAAATAAGGTCCATGATACAAATAAAGCAAAAACCGCAGCAGATTTGCCCCATCTTCGGAATTTAAAGCTTATTGGATTAAAGACATAATCGTTAAACCAGGCAGAAAGTGACATATGAAAACGCTTCCAAAAACCGGTCATATTTTCGGCAAGAAATGGTTTATTGAAATTTGGTAACAGATCGATGCCGAATGTTTTAGCAAACCCTCTTGCAATATCTGTATACCCTGAAAAGTCAAAATACAAATAAAGAGGCTGGATTAATACGACCAACCATAGTTCTGGCAAGCTAAAAGAATCTGGATCTGAATGAGCCAGGAAAACTATCCTCCCCAATTGATTAGCAATTACAACTTTTTTAAAGAAACCGAATAATGCTATTTTTAGCCCTTCAGAAACCTGTTGTTCATTAAAAGAAATTGCTGATTTTAGCTGTGGAAGAAAATGATTTGATCTTTCAATCGGCCCCGATAAAAACTTAGGAAAAAAAGTAATGTATAATAAGAAATCCAGAAGCTTTTTTTCCGGTTTTTCCCATCCCCTCTTGATATTGATGAGGTAGCCTATTCCCTGAAGGGTAAAGTATGAAATACCGATAGGAACAAGAATTTCCGTAAGTTTAGAGAACTGTATGTTATTATTGAAAAGACGAATGAGTGGATCAACTGTAAATGAAGCATATTTTAATAATATAAGCTGAGATAGGTTGACAATTATTCCAGTTCTAAATAATAAGACCTTATACTTGGAATTGGGCAATTTTATTCCAATGAAATAATTAATCAATGAATAAATTATAATATAAAGTAATAGCAAGTAGTCTATGCTTGCAATAAAGCTACAGCTAAGGATTGCAAGGAATCCGATTCTGTATTTATAATTTAGCAAGTAAAAAATAAAAATTGAGACTATGCTCAACAAGGCAAAATATACTGAGATAATCTCCATATCTATTTGATGTTCTCCATTAA
Organism: Bacteroidales bacterium; assembly: GCA_021740585.1. Lineage (GTDB taxonomy): Bacteria > Bacteroidota > Bacteroidia > Bacteroidales > JAGLSB01. The sequence continues at coordinate 2,516 of JAIOZM010000034.1, read as the reverse complement.
ATATTAAATTTAGAGAATGATTTAATTAAATGTCTAAAATATTATGTCTTTTTGATTTATCCTATTATATGAGGATTAACTGCTCGCTTCAAAAAACGAAAGAATTACAGGTTAATATAAACCCCTTACAAAGTTTTCATTAGATCAATTTGAACCCTACAAAGAGTCTTTTCAATAGATCTTATAAGTAAACATTTTATATTTTTGAATTGTAAATATCAATAAATTCATCAATATATTATATATTTGTTAATAAATTATAATAATATGAAGAAGGTATTCATTATAATATTTCTTATGTATGGTAATTTTTTATATGCTCAATATGAAGGTTATCACTTTGTTGCGCCTGCAGATTCTGGAGGGCTTAATTCCAATGAAGGTACGTTTGCGAAGCCTTGGGCAACATGGGATTATGCATTTTCAAAGGCGAGGCCGGGAGACACTGTATATTTTAGGGCAGGAGTATATTGGTCAACCCAAAGAAATGTAATTAATCCTGAAGACGGAAAGGGGTATAGTGGAACTGTTGGAAAGCCAATATCTTATTTTGGCTTTCCACCTGATATTGAAGCAGGTAATATGCCTATTCTTGATTGCAGCAATAATTGCGAATTTAAAGATAACAGTAGTTTTTATAATTATGCTATCAGAATAGAATACGCCCAATACCTACATTTTAAAGATTTAGAAATAAGAAATGTGTTTCAGTGTGATAGTGTTGTATCAGGTGCTATTACTGGTCTTTACAGCCGTCATTTAACATTTGAGCACATTCTTCTGCATGATGTTGGAGAAAGGGGATATTGGATGCAAGGTGGAGCCTGGAAAAGTTGGTATGATATAGGAGGCACCCTTACGGCTCCCTATTGGAGTGATAATTATTATGATACGACAAGTTTTATTAATTGCGACGTTTATAATTTATGCGACACATTTGCAAATATACCCGGAAACGCTGCAGATGGTTGGATAGCGACATATTATGATGGTAATGTTGTTACTTGGGATGGATGCAGAGTTTGGAACTATACAGATGACGCAATGGACTTAATACCTGCCAATGGAGCAAAATATACTATTAATAACTGTTGGTTATTAGGGAGTGATAAATATGAAGGAATAGACGCGCTTGCAACACCGGGTGGTATTAAAATGTCTGCTAATTCAAAAGTTCAAAAGCATAACCGTAGAATTTCAGTTACAAATAGTTTAATGGCCTTTATGAGTGATGGTATTTCAAGTAATATTTTTGCCGCTGCGGATAGAGGTGGGGCAGACGGCAACGATTACCTCCTCTGGGAAAATGATGCGGCCTATTATAATAATATTTCCTATAAAAATGACATAGGATTTTATGAACATGTTGATAATTCTGAAAATAATACAATGTCCCCTGTGTGGAAAAACAATATTGCTTATGCAAGTAGAAAAATTGTCAACGGAACCGTGGATACACCGTTAAACTGGACCAACACTTATGGAAGGAATACTCCATCAGATGAAAGCCATAATACATGGGACTGGTACGATGGATACCCGGGATCCAAAACAACTGATTCGGTAACAGTTACAGATGCGGACTTTATTTACAACGACTCTGCATACATTGCATCCTTAATTACCGCTCAAAGAGAATTGGACGGCTCTTTACCAGCTATTCATCCATTTACCCTGGCATCCACAAGCGATTTAATTGATAAGGGAACTGATGTTGGATTTCCTTTTTATGGTAAAGCACCTGATATTGGTCCGTTCGAGTACGACACAGTCCCTGGCACCAAGAATAAGTACCCTACCATTTCGATAACATCTCCAGCTAACGGCAGCATATTTACAAGTAATGATAATATTCCTATAAAGGTTAAGGCATTTGATGCCGACGGAATCGATAAAATAGAAATTTTTTATCAGGATACAATTTATATTGGGGAACCAGACGAATCGGGATCATTGTATTGGAACAATGCCCCTATTGGCGATCATTTTCTAAGAGCCGTTGTTACTGATAATAACAACGCAAAAGCAACTTCGTCACGGATTCATGTTATTGTAGGCCGAGGGAGTGATTCGGACCTTATTTTAATATTTCCAAATCCAAATGATGGCAATTTTACAATTTTTTTAACAGAGCCCTTGCAAACAGAAAGTGTTATAAATATTATATCTCTGGAGGGAAGACTAATTAAAAGCTTTGATTTAAATGAGAGAACAAAACAACTTGATCTGTCATGGATGAGCGCAGGCCTTTATATTCTCGTACTTACCAAAAATAAAGGGATCTTGTCTAGTAGTAAATTTATTAAGGTATAAATTAGGGATATTCGCAAAATGCGATCATTTTAAAAATTGGGAATGAAGATTAGACATCTTTGTTCCCTTTTTTGTATGTCGGGCATGGTAATAAGCTTGCGAGGTGAAAGTCCTTGTACGTGCCGAGTTGATAGGAAACGTTAGCGAATGGCAAAGGTGTTGTGGGTGACTACAAATCTGAAAGAAGCCATCAGCAAACTTGA
>JAIOZM010000135.1 GCA_021740585.1 Bacteroidales bacterium | reverse complement strand
CTATAACACGCGTAAATTGTATCATTGCGAGCGAAGCGAAGCAATCTCATATTTTTACCAGACAACTATGATTAATACTTTTAAAAAATGAAAAATATTTTACCCATCCTAGGTGTGCTCCTTCCTTCAGTCTTATCAGCACAAAAGCCGAATATTGTTATCATTGTCAGCGACGACCAGAGTTTTAACAGCATTGGATATACAAGCGGTGGTGCTGTGTATACACCTACGATTGACATGCTCGCCAAAAATGGGATGATCTTTACCAATGCACATCACACGGTTACAGTTTGCTCACCTTCCCGGTATTCGATGCTCACAGGTAAATTCTCAGGAAGATGTGAGGGTGAAGAGTACCTGTCCAAATTTCCCTTAGGGACCCTTACCAGAACAGAAAACAACTGTGAATTAACTTTAAGCGAAAAGCATCTTGGAAAAATTCTCAAGGAAAACGGATATACAACTGGCTTTGTTGGTAAATCCCATATTATGGAACATGATATTCTGAATGTTTCTAACTGGGCATCTTACGGACTGCAGACTTATGCTTTGGACGCTGATCCCTATGATCCGGTTACTGATGCAAAAATGAAACATAACCACAGTGTTTACCAGTCGATAGTAAGATCTTATGGTTTTGATTACGCAGATGGAATTTATATGGCAAATGTTTTAGAGCTGAAAAATACTGCATTGAATGTCCATAATCTGGAATGGACTGTGGATAAGGCAAGGAAGTTTATCGATCAGGAAAAAGACAATCCATTCTTTCTGTTCTTCTCTACCACACTGCACCATGGCCCGGTACCATGGGGAGTTAGCGGCGGGGAATACTGGAGCAGTTTTGATGCTGATCCAAAATTAACAGGTGAAGGAGTCGTTGACACCATCTGGGATTTTATGCCCTCAAGGCAGGAGATTCAGGATAATTATATAGCAAAAGGTTTTCCTGAAAAAGATGCCTATACGCTTTTGCTGGATGAAGGAGTTAAGTCTATCTACGAAAAAATCGTTGAACTGAACCTGGATGAAAATACTCTCATCATATTTATGCCGGATCATGGTATGTGGAGACATGGAAAGGCTACGTTACATGATTATGGACTCAAAGTCCCAATGCTTATGTACTGGAAAGGGAAAATTACCGCAGGATCTGTTTACGACGGACTTGTCCAGACTGTTGATTTCCTTCCAACGATATTGGAACTGACAGGGATTGCTCAACCAAATGGCTTGGAAACAGATGGCATAAGCCTGAAATCAATTATTGAAACCGGCACCGGAGAAGCTCATTCTTCATTATTTGGAGAACTGGGATATTCGAGATCTGTAAAGACAAAAGATTGGAAATATATTGCTGTTCGTTATCCTGAAAATGTTCAGGATAAAATAGACAGAGGTGAAACATTTTCTGGCTATGAGGGAGAGATTCTTGAATATCCATACTTAACACAAAACAGTCATTTAGGCCATTACGCATCAATAAACAATCCGCATTATTTTGAGTTGGATCAATTATACGACCTGAATGCAGATTCAGCAGAAACGGTTAATTGTTTCGATCAATATCCTGAAGTTGTTGCTCAAATGAGAGAAATGCTTTCCGGTTATCTGAAAAGCTTTGAAAACCGTCCGTTTGGTGAGTTTACGCTATCAACAGAGGATCCTCCCCTGAGAGCCCACACACCGCTTCCATTGAATGGGGCTGTAGATGCAGAAATTACCCAGATATTAAAATGGACAAGTGAATATAAAGCAACATCACATGATGTTTACTTCGGAACAAGCAACCCTCCCCCATTTATTGGGAATCAGGACACATTAGATTTCGATCCGGGAACTCTTCAAAGCAATACAAGATATTACTGGAGAATTGATGAAAGGAATTCAAGCGGTGCTACTGCCGGAAACCTGTGGTCATTTGTAGCCAAATCCACCGGAGCTAATTATGTTGCAAAATCAGGTATAAAAAGCATTGAAGTCTTCCCCAATCCGGCAATGGGAAAATTGATCACTCTCTCCGGACTAAAAGCCGGAGAACAAAATCAAATTAACATCTTTAACATCAACGGAGAACTGAAAATGGTTTATGAGGCAGTAGAATCGAATGTGGATCTTGATATCTCAACACTCAAAAAAGGAGTGTATTTTATTCAAATTAATAGCAATTTGATCGATCAAGTCAGGAAATTGATCGTAATATAACCCGGGTATCCCAATAGTTCAAAGTCATTTAAAGATGAATTATAAGTTTCCATTATCCATTCTAAGGAACTGTCTTATCTTTTTACTGGCAGTTTCAGTAAACGCCATCGGACAATCATCCAACTTTGATTTAGAGATTGAACAAATCACTTCTGGAGAGAAACATCATTTTTTCGGCTATATAGGTCAGTGCCAGACCATACCGTGGAATTCAAATGGACAATATATTCTTGGACTGGAGATCGACTCCATTGACCGTATGCCAAAAGCTGAAGAGGCTGCTACAATAATACTGATAAATACCCGGAAAAATAATAAGATAATCCGTATTGATAAAACTTATGCCTGGAATCCTCAACAGGGCACTATGTTTTACTGGAATCCTCTGGCTCCTAAAAAACAATTTTTCTTTAATGACAGGGATGTTGAAACCGGAGAAGTCTATACCGTTGTATATGATATTAAAAAGAAAAAGCGAGTCCGTGAATATCGTTATAAAGGTACCCCCATCGGTAATGGAGGAGTTGCAGCAGATGGTTCAGCATGGTTGGGACTAAATTACGGTAGACTGGCAAGACTGCGACCAGTAACAGGATATCCTGGAGCGCTGGACTGGTCGAAAGATGAAATCGCACCTGAGTACGATGGTGTATTCATTGTTGACGTTAAGTCCGGAGAAAAGCGACTGCTTGTTTCTTATGCCCAGCTGCAAGAAAAGTTGATAGAATACCAGCCGGAATTAAAACACGATGGCCTGTTTATAAACCATACGCTTTGGAGCAGGGATGGCAACCAGGTATACTTTTTTGCACGGGCCGGATGGAACGAGCAGGACTACAATCGTATAAATGTTCCCTTTTCTGTCCATGCTGATGGTAGTGGGTTAAGCTTGCACGAGACACACATTGGCGGACATCCTGAATGGGCTGATGGAAGTATATTGATTGGCCGTCAAGGCAAAAAACAAATTTTCTACGATGTAGATAAGAAAAAAGTAGTAGGGCAAATGGGAAATCCTGATATGTTTCCAAACCCGGAGGGCGATATCTCCCTCTCTCCTGATGGCAATTGGTTTGTTAATGGTTACAAAAAAGGAACAGAAAATTTTTACGCAGTCTTTAATCGAAGGGATAGCACATTTATTCAGAGCGCAGGGCTTAGCAATGGAGCATTTAGCGGTGATATCAGAATTGACCCTGCTCCCAGATGGAATAGGACAAGTGATGCAATCCTGGTACCAGGAATTGATAGCAATAAAACAAGGCAGATGTTTATTATTCGATTGGTTTCAAATGAAAATTAGAATATTTTAGGGTGATTTTCTTGAAACAAGATATTCTTTATTCATCAATTTTCTTTCAGTTTGCAAAAGTCAGAAGTTTTCGATTAATTAATCTAATCAGAACCCAGAATTTTATTATAAAAATTCTCTTCCTTGTCAACACATGCCACACATTGCACAATTGCTTTCTTATTCTCCATTGTGATGGGTTGTGTAGAGGCATAATTCCTCATCCTACTGCCAACAATTGAGATCGTGAGTTTTTCTTCTCCTCTGACAAGCATGAAGTCCCATGATTCATTTTCCTTTACGGTAGTAAGTGCCCCATTACCACCTGAGAATGCTTCCACATTGCTGAATGATGTGTGTCCCTTGCCCTCAATAATAATTGGATGTATGTTCTTAAGCTTCTCGCCTGTATTAGCTATTATGGAACCCTGTGCAATTTGCCAGTTACGATTTTTTGAATTGCTGCCCTGCTTGAGGATTCCTACAGCAACACAGTCAAAGTTGAAATTAGTCAGTTGACCGTATGATTCTTCACCTAGCAGAATTCCTCCATAAGTTCCAAAAGTAAAGAGGTCGATTATCTGCGCATTATCGGTATTATTAATAGTATATGCATAGGTCTTTTTAGCTATTACAGCATCCACTACTGCCTTGCTGTATTGTCCTCCTATATATCTTTGAGCTGCCGGATTCACATGACAATGTAGTATCCGTGGTACATCATAACAATAATTCATTCTGATAAACTCACCGCCCAAAGGGTAACCATAGCAATGCTCAAAAGTCATCAACTCACAAGCATTTTCTCTGTCTGCATTAAAATCGAAGGCCAGGTATTCACCATAAAAAGTAAGACAGGACATGAATATTCCCTGGGCGCGACCGATCTGTGAAACTTGTATTGTTGCTTTATAAGGTATGATTGCTAAAGGATCCCTGATGGTTTGCTCAGGATACCAGAACTGTATGCCCTTAATCTGGGTTCCGGTCTCTACTGTGATAAATACATTCTCTTTATCTGTAATGCTAAAAACACTTCCTACGGGTTGTTTCTTGCTTGAATGAACGGTTCCACGATGGGTAGGGCCGTGTACTCCGATTAAAGACACATTCTTTCTGAGGATAAGTCCACCGTCAATATGATAAGGTTCGTCGGATGGTTCAATAAAAAGCGCAGCACCTCTTTCAGAGGCCCAGTCGATTGCTTTTTGCAAATTGACCTTGTTGACTTCCGCACTATTCGCAGGATCAACATCAAAATCACGGATATTTGTCATTTCCGTTGCCCGGGCCAGGTTAGTTAAGGTCATCAGGAAAAGAAATACATATAAATTTTTAATTTGAACCGGCCCCCAAACCATCCAGAGCTCAACTATTTTTTGCTTCATAATTTATTTTTTATTTTCAAGTAATGTAAAATCCACAGCATGGACTCTAATGCTCAATCTAAAAGATCTTTTTTAAGCTTTTCTATAAAAATATCGATTATTAGAATTTATTTAAGCACCTGAATCTTTCTGTTTATTACGTGTACTCCGTTGTCCAGAATAAGTAAATACAAACCCTCAGGAAGATATGAGATATCTATTCTTTCCATACTCCCATCCATAAAAAGTGATGTTTGTTTCTTGCCTGTAATGTCAAATATTTCCACCTTGCAGGCCCCTTCCATCCCATCAATGTTGATATATGATCTTGCCGGATTCGGATAGACCAACACCTTGGGTGGCTGAACCAATTCAATATCTGTTGATGCCGGAAGGCACAAACTCAGTTTGACCAGCCCCATAGCTACAGCTTCTTTTCCGGGATGACGCGCAAAAACTTCATAATTGCCAGCCCCAACATCCCCAAGGGTATAGGATTTTGAATTATCTTCCACTGAAAAAGGAAAAGTATTTCCGCCATCCAAACTGAATTCCATACTACTTTCACCCTCAAAATCAGGGAATATGAAAGTCAAATTGCAATTATTTTCTCTTCCCGGTATAATGGTCATAATCCCTTCATCAGGAGTTCCAAGACTTGAACTAAGACTTATGTTTCCTCTCAAGGCTTCTGCTGCCTGACCTGCAGATCTCAGGTACCAGTCACTTGGCAGATCGTAGCCATCGGCATCCAGATTTAACCAGTATTCCTGTGCCGGCGACATAGCGCTGTTTTCGGCAGTTTTAAACATAGCTGTTGCTTCATCCACTTCATCGAACATAGCAAAGTATAAAGTTTTGGCATTTTTATTGAGCGCTCCATAGGCCTGCATCCAAAAGAAATTACCACCATTTCGCGGTATTTGGTTTTGGGGTGCGTCTTCCTTTAAATTATACCAGGAGAATCCGGGAAACAACACGGGAACAAAAAGTAAATTGTTTTCATTACACCAATTCATACCCGGAACAATTTGGTCATTGACGTAACTATTATACCCCGATTGATTTGAAAATCTGCCTACAGCCCAGGGACTGATAACATCTACTTGTTTAAAGGCATCCAGCCAACGCTGATCTTTTTTGTACCAATTGCTATTTACACCTAATTTTATTGAGGCCTGATATTTCGGATCAGCCGTAGTAGTGAACCATTCAATTAAAGCTTCCAACTGGTCAATTGTTGCATCTTCACGCACAGTATAGCCCCACAGTGCCACTATCGGTTTTCCATTGTGATTCAGGTAGCGGTCCGATTCGGTAATTCCAAGGTCATCTACCAGATGCATCCAGTCTGTTTTTATATCTGCAACACGGTTCGCAATACCATCATACATAATGGCGAATACCCGACCATATGTTTCACATCCTTCCCGCACAAAAACAGTGGTACTGTCTCTGAACCTCATAACAGCTTTATCATTATATTCACTGATGAATCGTTGTACCCAAACACCATCAGTATTGTAATCCCTTACCCATTTCATATGCCTGTGAACAGTCTGCCTGGTTCCCGATGAAAATACATAAGCAATTGGACCACTGGGGAAGCTATATGCGGTTCTCATTTTTTCATCTTCACCCATTTCCCTCATATCCGGAAACATTTCAACACTAAGGTATTCCTTGCCAATTTTACTCATATCGCCCCAATGCCAATAGGTGGGTCTCGGACTCTTATCGTTAGGGTGGGCAAACCAACCCTGATAGCCGAACATAGCTTTCCCGGTATAGCTTGAGTTATCGACTTTTGGAACAGTTAAGTTTTGGGCTGTCAATGTTCCGCCAAAAGTTAGGACAATAATAAAATGTAATATTCTTTTCATCAATAAATATTTGTCTAATATGAGTGTCACAGCATCTGAAGTTTAGTATGAATAAATAGCAATAAAAGAATGGATTAGTGTGTCGGCATTTACATCCCATTTTCTGAAGCCCATGGGGCGCTTATCAAAATTTTTCGATGTACTTTCTCCAGATACCAACTGTATTCCGTGGTAATCATTGATAATTACTTCATGTTTGTGGCCAGATAAATAGGCAACTACATTCTTTTTTCTCATCAATTCCAGTAAATCCATTCTTTTTTCAGGTGGAAAATTCGAATACGACTCCATCTCATCTAATTCTTTTAAATATATTGGGAAGTGCCCTGACACAATAGCACGTTCATCACTTTTTACAGATTCTATGGTCTCTACGAACCATGTATCATGTTTCCTGGATTCTTCTCCAATATCAGCTTTCCAAAGTTGTGAATTCGTAAATATGAAGGCTACTCCCTTATGGTAAAAACTGAAATAATCTTCTCCCATTTTACTTCTGTAGAATGCCAGGGTAGTATCATTAGGAATCATACCCACATCATGGTTTCCCGGGACATAATAGTACGGGATACTAAGTCCGGTAATAATCCTTTTAAAATCTGCATAGCTACTATCATTGGCATGATTCACAAGGTCTCCGCAGAAGATAGCAAAATCCACATCCAATTCATTAATTTGCCTCACAGCCTGTTTTAAAGTCGCTGTGTCGTGTTCATAGCCACCCATCCCAAGCTGGGGATCGCAAATCTGTACAAAGGAGAACGGGTCCGGAGTCCTGCTGCAAGAAACAAGCACCAGAATAAGCAGAGCCAGAAGAATGCGGTGCAAATATTTTTTCATAATTGTGCTTTTATTAATAATTAAAAATGAAAGGCTAGCACTGAAACGCTAACTTTTCAAGATAATTTTTCAGTAATGTCCGGTAAAAATATGAGATTGCTTCGCTACGCTCGCAATGACGGGGTTTACGTATGTTATGGCTTGGGAGGGGGTCGGGTTCCGGCTTCGCCGGAAC
>JAIOZM010000033.1 GCA_021740585.1 Bacteroidales bacterium | reverse complement strand
GACAGCCTGATTGCAAGGGCTGCCGAAATTGGCGTAAAATGGACCCGGCTTGGAGCCTGTTGGAGCGAAGTGGAAGAAGAAAAAGGAGCTTACAGTTGGGAAAATACGGACAAGGCTTTTGAAATAGCATTAAAAAATGAAACCATAAACATTGGCGCTTGGTAATTTAGAGACTGATTATTTTCAATTTGCTGAGGGTTCAAATCAAAGAATGTCTGCAGCAAAGTTTGACACTTATTTATAAATAATTAATAAAAATACCTAAAAATGAAAAAAAATGCTGTTTTATTTCTGATGATAAGCCTGGCAATATCCTCTTGTCAGCAAAAAAGTGATTTCGTACCACTATTTAACGGAAAAGATCTTTCCGGCTGGGAGGTGATAAACGGAGAAGCTCCCTACACAGTTGAGGAGGGGGTAATTGTGGGTACATGCGTTACTGGAACACCCAATTCTTTTCTTTGCACAGAACAGGAATATGGCGATTTCATCCTGACATTTGAGGCAAAGTTTGAAGAGGGGAATTCAGGTGTTATGTTCCGCGGACAAAGCAATCCTGAATATAAAGATGGCCGTGTGCATGGCTATCAGATGGAAATGGATCCTTCTAAAAGAGCTTGGACCGGTGGGATTTACGATGAAGCCAGAAGGGGTTGGCTCTATTGCATGGAATACAATCAGGAAGCAAAAAATGCTTTCAAGATTGGTGAATGGAATACATACCGGATAGAAGCAATCGGCAACAACCTCAGAACCTTTGTGAACGGGGTGCAGTTTACAGACCTGATCGATGATGTGGACTCAGAAGGATTCATCGGTTTACAGGTACACAGCATTGGGAAGGATGAATCAAAGGTAGGACAGAAAAACATGTTCAGAAATATTCAGATATGCACCACCAATCTTGAGGAGCACAAAACTCCTAATAATCCTGTCATCACCCAGGTAAGTTACCTGACAAACAAATTGTCTGATAGAGAAGAAACTGAAGGATGGAAACTTCTATGGGACGGACAAACTACTCAGGGATGGAGAGGGGCAAAACTTGATGCTTTTCCGGAAAAAGGATGGATCATTGCTGACGGAATACTGTCTGTGGAACAATCTGAGGGTGGTGAATCAACCAACGGGGGCGATATTGTCACTATAGAAAAATATGAGAATTTCATTCTTGAAGTGGATTTCAAAATTACTGAAGGGGCCAACAGTGGGATCAAATACTTTGTTGATACGGAACTGAACCAGGGTGCCGGTTCATCGATCGGATGTGAATACCAGATACTGGACGATGAGCATCATCCCGATGCCAAATTGGGCAAGGATGGCAACAGAACTCTGGCTTCTTTGTATGACTTGATTACGGCCAATGCAAAAAACTTCAACCCTGATCTTCAAAGGGAAAAACGTACAAATGGCTATGACTGGAACAGAGCAAAAATAATTGTCCGTGGAGATGACGTAGAGCATTACCTGAACGGTATTATGGTTGTGAAATACAACAGGAGTGGTCAGCAATGGAAAGATATCGTAGCCGGCAGTAAGTACAAGGTCTGGCCCAATTTCGGAGAGGCTCGCAAGGGGCATATCCTGCTTCAGGACCATGGAAATAAAGTAAGTTTTAAAAATATAAAGATTAAAACATTATAAAAATGAATACCAACAGAAGAAAATTTATTAAGCAAACAGGTTTGGCGACAGCAGGACTTATGGCTGGCGGAATGAGCCTTTCAGCAAAAAGTTACAAGAATATACTTGGTGCAAATGATCGCATCCATGTCGCTATTATTGGCCTGGGACGTAGGCTGGGAGCTTACCCGGAGGCGATTTCGAAACTGAGTAATAACATTAACCTCTCCTACCTCTGTGATGTAATGCCTTCACAAATGGATAAAGCTGCAGCCCAGTTTGCAAAGATGATAGATTATAAACCCAAACTAGAGAAAGACCTGAGGAAAGTATTTGCTGATAAAAAAGTGGATGCAATCTTTAACGCCACACCCGACCATTGGCACGCCCCCGGTTCAATTATGGCCATCAAGGAAGGGAAACATGTCTATGTTGAAAAACCATGCAGTCATAATATGTTTGAAAATGAATTATTGGTTGAGGCGCAAAAGAAATACAATCGTGTGGTACAGATGGGGAATCAGCAGCGGTCATCACTTCATACCATACAGGTTATTCAGGCGATCCATGATGGTGTAATTGGTGTTCCGTATAAAGCGACTGCTTTTTATACCAATAATAGAGGACGTGTTCCCTTACAGAAACCGGCATCTGTTCCTGGCGGGCTCGACTGGGAACTGTTTCAGGGCCCCGCGCCAAGAAGAGATTACACGGAAGAAACCTGGGATTATAACTGGCACTGGTATGGCTGGGATTATGGAACAGCAGAAGCCGGCAACAACGGAACCCATGAAATGGACGTGGCACGATGGGCACTCCAGGTAGGTTTCCCCAACAGGGTTGATGTGGATGCAGCGAAAGGACAATTTTTGGATGATGGATGGGAAATGTATGACACCATGGATGCCACATTTAAATTCGATAACAGCAAATCCATTAAATGGTCAGGTATTAGCAGAAATGGCTACGACACCTATGAGGGAGGCCGTGGGACCATAATTTACGGAAGTGAAGGAAGTGTATTTATCAACAGAAATAAATATATGATATATGACCGAAAAGGGGATCTGATAAAAAGTGTTGAAGCAGGGTCGGAAGAAGCAGGAACAGCCCTTGGTGGCGGAGGGGACACCTCAACCCTTCATGTTGAAAATTTCTTCGGAGCCATCAGAGGCAAGGAGAATTTATTGGCTCCTATTGCCGATGCATCGATCAGTATGGCCATGGTTCATTACTGCAATGTGGCCTACCGTATAAATAGTGGATATGACATTGATCCTAAGAACGGTAAAATGAAAAACGATGCCGCCATGAAATTATGGGGAAGAACTTATCAGCCCGGTTGGGAACCCTTTATATAATTAAGCAAACAAAAAATATTTCTAAAATGAAAAAAATATTTAGTGTTTTGATGGGAATATTGTTAATGATTTCCCTTTTAAATGCTCAAGTAATCGTAGAACCCGGGTATAAAATATTCCCATTTGGGAATAATGGTCAGCTAAATACTACCTATGATGCCCGGCAGCGACCAAACTGCGTACTCGTTGATGGGACTCTATTTCTTGTATATAATGGAGATGGAAAAGGCGAAGTCGATAACTTAAAAATTAAACCATTGGCCGTCAGTTTTGATCTGGCAACAGAAACATTCTCTGATGTGGTAACTCTTGGCTCTGAATCAAGTGATCACCATAATTCGCCTGTGATTTGGGTTGATATGGAAGAGAACTTGCATGTATTTCACGGATGGCATCATGATTTGGGCATACATCTTGTTTCTAAGGATCCACTTAATATCGGCAACAGTATCGATGATTGGGAAATTGGCGCAGCTCCCTCTCAAAAAATGTCCTATGAATGGATGAGTCGCATTTATGATGATAAGCAGATAGTCGTTTATCGAACAGACGGACACACCAGCTCATGGACTTATCGCATAAGCAGCGATAATGGGAAAACCTGGGAAGGTCCTGAAAATGACGTTGTTGATCTGGACGTTCAAGGTGGATTGGTTACTGACTGGTCATCTTACCATGCTAAAGCTGTAAGCAAGGATGGCAACTACCTCCACCTGGCTTTCCACGCATACGACGACTATAAAACACTGGTATACCCTGGAGAAATTTCCAGCGGAGAGAAAGACAAAAGCAGAGAATTTAATCCCCTTTACGATAACAGACGGGTAAGTTATAATTACAATCTGTATTATGTGAAAGTGGATCTGAGAACGGATGTTGTAATGAATTTCGATGGGGATACGCTGCAAACGCCCATTAATCTTGAGCATGCCAATGCTGAATGTATGATTTGGGACACCGAATGGCGTGGTGGCAGCATCATTCCTTCTATTTTACTTGATGAAAATGATCAGCCAAGTTTCCTTCACAATATTTCCAATTATCAACATGAAGATTCTCTCGACTATCACTACTACAGATTTGTGGATGGTGGTTGGAAAGATACCCGCATTACTCATTCTAATCATGAATGGAATAGCACGTATCTTTCCAAAAGCGATAATGGAACACTCCATGCTTACTTAATAACCGGTGAGGGCTATCTGGAAAAGACCGGTGATATGGATGGCCATGGAGGTGGGCGCATTGAAGAATGGATATCAACCGACGACGGAAATACATGGCAGATGCATCGTGATATTACTCCTGATCCAAATGTATATCCCGGATGGAAGTTTAACAACATACAACCGGTTAAAAGGCCGGATGCAACCCTGGTTGAGGGAATGCTTGTCTTTTATGGGTGGAAGGAAGCAGACAGACCCAGTGGAAAAGCATTTCTTTTTGTTGAAAATGATAATCCTGCAAGCAAAAATGAGACATTGAATTCAAAAGATAAAATTGAAATATACCCAAACCCGGCTAAAGAGGTTTTGAATGTAAAAATTAAGGGGGATGCAATGAATAATTTTGCTATTTACAATTCCTCTGGTTCTTTATTGATACGTAGTAATCACAACCTTATTGATCAGACAGAAATTAACATTGCTCATTTGGATAGAGGTGTTTACCTGTTTGAAATTGTATGCAATATGGATACTTATACTGTGAAATTTATTAAATAACTATGGAAGCTAAGTCCTTTAAATAACCAAAAAAAACCTCAATTATGGATCATAAATTCTTTTTAAAAATCGTCATCGTTTTATTCAGCTTTTGCTTTAATTCGATAAGCTTTTATGCCCAAGACAACATGCTTGTTTTGCTTCATAAAATTCAGGTCGATCATCAAGGGACTGCCGGTGCCTGCGATGGCTCTACTTTTAGTACCAGAGGTGATATTATTGCTGCCAGCGATAATACGGGTCTGACAAAACTCTTTAATGTTGCAGACGGTACCCAAGTTTATACTATTCAGCATAATGAAAGTGAAGTTTCGGCCAAACGTGGCGAAACAAATGTGATACACTTTACTTCTGATGATAAATTTGCTGTAACAGGGATGGATAAAACCGGTGCCAAGATTTGGGATTTGAAAACAGGAGAAATGGTTAAAAATCTTGGTTATGGCCAGAACACAGATGGGGCAGCTTTTTCCCCCGACAACAAATGGATTGCAGTTGCACATGACAGATTCTGCGCTGTTTACTCATTGTGGGATTACGAGAAGGTTGCTGAATTCAGCGTACCTAAGCAAGAAGTAAACGCAGTTGATTGGACTGAGGATGGATCGCTTTTATTGCTTGGAGGAGATGCTTATGGGCTAAAGATTGTTAGAGCCGATGGTTGGGAAGTGCTTCACGATATTCAATTTCCGACATTTCGTGTAAAGTCTGTTGCATTCTCACCGGATGGCAGATTTGCTGCTGCATGCGGTCAAAATGGATTAGCCTGTATTTATAATACTTCCGATGGTGAATTAGTGGCAGCATTGAAGCATAACACCACAACGGCTTTGGCTTTGCCCGGAGACGATGATGATGGGGATGAACCCAATGTAGAAGCCATTGAATGGTCAACCGATAGTAAATATTTTTTTACCGGCGGCACCTACGATGGTATCATTCGCGTTTGGCGCGTTGCCGACTGGTCTTTGATTGGATGGGAGCAGGGTCAGGAATACAGCAGACAGGTGGAAACGCTTTCTATGAACCCGGATAATATTTTAGCTGCTGGTGGCGATGAAGGATATATTTATCTCTTTCAATTTAATCCTCCGGTTGAAAAGAATATGATTCAACAAACAGGAGATGAACCAATTACTATTGAAGCTGAAGATTTTGATGCCAATGTTCCTCAGGGATGCCATTGGTGGTCGGTTGTTGATGATGAAACAGCATCAGGCAAAAAAAAGCTACAGTGTTTCCCCGATTTATCTAAAAATAAGGAGGGCGTCATCTATGAATACACCACCCACGATCCCAGGAAAGATGCTCCAAAACTGGATTACAGGATTAATTTTACCACACCTGGGGTCTATCATATTTGGGTACGTGGCCAGTCTTATGATCATTACGGGAATTCCCTGCACATAGGAATGAACGGCGATACTCTGTCCTCATCTGATAAACTGGAGTGCCTTGGAGAGAATAATACCTGGATATGGGACAACGACACAAAGGATGAGGTTACCGCAACAATTGAAATTAAAGAAGCCGGTCCTGTAACAATAAATGTCTGGCCACGTGAAGACGGGATTCAAATTGATAAGCTGGTACTGACGCTGGATACAGTTTATCAGCCTGCAGGTGATGGACCAAAAGCAAGCATAAGATCTGCAATGCTTCAGTAACATGAAAAAAAAACAGGTAGGTAAGAATGAAACAAGCGTGATTAAAATAATTACTAACACATAAGACAATGATTATTTTAATTATGCGGTTTCATCTGAGCTTTGTAAATTTTTATATTAACAGATGAATAAAAACTATTTAATTATAGCAACAATTCTTGTGTTTTCTGTTTTGATTATGCACAATAACATTGCTCAGGTCAGTCCCGAATGGAAACAACATGATATGTCTTACCCTGCTCCTCCAACCGTCGATCCGGGCAAAGTCAGCACACAGGATAATGTGGGTATAGCACCCTCTGATGCGATTGTGCTTTTTGATGGAAAAAACTTGGATCAATGGCGATCAATGGATGGTAGTCCTGCTGATTGGAAAATAGAGCATGGACTTCTGGTTGCAGAAAAAGGAAGTGGCGGCGGTATCAGAACTATTCAGAGTTTTGGCAACATTCAACTGCATGTGGAATGGGTAACACCCAATCCTCCCGATGGTGTTGGTCAGCGAAGAGGAAATAATGGTATTCAAATCATGGGTAAATATGAAGTTCAAATACTTGATTCATATAAAAGTGCTACTTTCCCCGATGGTCAGGCAGCCGCCATTTACAGTCAATTTCCACCAAGAGTGAACGCCAGCAGACCACCGGGCGAATGGCAAACTTACGATATTATCTTTCGGGCTCCTTCGTTTGATGTGAATGGCAATGTCAAAAAGAAAGCTATTATTACTGTGTTGCATAATGGAATTCTTGTTCATGACCATGTGGAACTAAAAGGTGTTCATAGCTGGATGGGTAAAATAAAATACGAAGCCCATCCTGAAAAGCTTCCCTTGGTTTTACAACGCGAACCCTGCACCCCTGTTAAGTTTCGTAATATCTGGATTAGAGAACTAAATCAGTTACCAATACCAAATCCTATAGCAATCCCCGAGATATCACTTTCTCTCCAGGTATTGGATGATTATACCGGTACATACAACATGCAAAATGGACGAACTTTTGTAGTGAAGAGAGAAAACAACCTTCTTGTTATCAATCTTTTTGGCTCAAAGCGATTGTTTTACGCAAGTTCTGAGCTGGACTTTTTCGCGAAAGACATTGATTTTGCATTCAGGATGAAATTGGATAATGATGGAAAGGTAATAGGGATGATCTTCAGGTTTATTGATGAGGAAGTAGAAGGAATTAAAGAAAAATGAAGAGTCAGGGACTATTTAAATTGTTGTGGTCAAAAATAGATGAAAGTCTTCCAATTTTAACCATAAACCTTACAAAGGAAGGAGAAACCACATGTTAAGAAAATAACCTGAATTGTTAACCCGGATAATTTGTTGATAATATAATAATGTTTTCATATACGAAAAGTTAAATAATTTTTTCTCAAAATATAACCATGAACACTAAAATACTTTTTTTAGCACCAATCCTTAGTATTAGCGCCTTAAGTTTCGGTCAGGATGCTCCTCCCAACATATTAGTGATAATTACAGATCAGCACTCCGGTACATTACTTACACAAAGGGGTTATGACAATATGCTAACTCCGGGAATTGACAAAATAGCAGATCAAGGTGTCACATTTACCCGAAGTTATTGTACCTATCCGGTTTGCACGGCTTCAAGGAAATCTTTTATGACCGGGATGATGCCCAGCAAGGCCACTCCAACAAATTATCCTTCCATCGCAGGTGTGCTTGCTGAGAAAGGATACGAAACAGCCTATCTTGGAAAATGGCATGTGGGATCTACGGATATGGATGATGTGAAAGATTGGCATGGATTTCAGAGCTACAATGATCTCCGTAACGACTCTGATATTTCACAAAGGAGCACGGATTTTCTTAAACAAGATCATACCAAGCCTTTTTTCTTAATCACTTCCTTTTTAAATCCACACGATTGTTGTGAACTAGCCAGAAACATTGCAGGGGATAACGACTCCTACCATGATGGCCCCGTTGAGGAACAGATGGACACCGCTTTTTGCCCGGCTCTTCCTTATAATTTTGCCATTCCTGAAAATGAAGCAGAAGGTGTGTCAGCCCGCCGGAATCAGGATCCCGGTGACGAGTATTGGGATACTAATCCGTATAAGGGTTGGACAGAATCAATGTGGAGACACTATATGTATGGATACGACAGACTTGTGGAAAAAGTCGATGCTCACATTGAAGAAGTATACGATGAACTTGAAAGTCAGGGATTGTTGGAGAATACCATCATTATTTATACTTCTGATCATGGCGACGGACACGGCTCTCATCAATGGACACAAAAGAAGAACTTTTATGAAGAGGTAATAAATATTCCATTTATTGTTTCCTGGAAAGGAAAAACCAAAGCAGGTGTTATCGATGAGGAGACCCTTGTCTCCAACGGATTGGATTTATACCCAACCATATTGAAAATGGCAGGGATTGAAATACCTGATTATCTCCCGGGAGAAAACCTCTCTGCCAGCTTCCTTACAGATGCCGGTGACGCTGCTCCTGTAACCAGAGATTATGTGGTTTCAGAGATTGACCAAAGTGTATATAAAAGCAACACCCCGGGTAGCTTTATTGGTAGAATGGTAGTGACTAAAAAGTTTAAATATTTTTTGTTCGATCATGGAGCCAATAAAGAGCAGCTGTTTGATCTGGAAAGTGATCCTGGTGAGTTGAATCCGGTAACCTATGATCCTGCCTATCATGACGAATTAATGGCCTGCCGGGCGATGCTTAAAGAGTGGGTAACAATCACTGATGACGATTTCGATGTTGATGCAGCTATTCAAACCGTAAAATATGATGTAAAAAGGCTCAATAATGCACAGCCCATCATCACACAGGAAATGTTTTCCACATTAGGAGCAGCGGAAGATGGTGTTAACATGAATGGTCCCAGTGCTATCAGAATTCCTGACTGGATTTCGCCGGAAAACCGGGCAAACCCCACGGCTGAATATTATTTATATTTTGCTCATCATGGAGGCGAATACATCAGAATGGCCTGGGCGTCCGAAATCGAAGGACCCTGGCATCTTTATCAGGTTGGTACTGCTACACCAATAGGGGATCGGGGTGTTTTAGATCTGGGTGATCATGTAATTAATCTGGAGAATGGGATAGTAATTCCCAATAACCATCTGGCCTCTCCGGATGTTCATGTAGATAATGAGAATCAGCGGATTATTTTATATTTCCACAGCGGGTCTTCCACTTATGTTGATGGAGTGGAGGTAAATGCACAGCTTTCATATGTTTCTTTTTCCCCATATGGTCTTGAGTTTTACAACAATATTCAACCCGTCATTTTGGGTAACTCATATTTCAGGGTTTTTGAGTACGGGGATAATATGTACGCTTTATCAAACGACGGTACTCCTTATAAAGCTTTGGATGTAAATGCCCCTTGGGCGGCGCCTGTAGGATTTGATTTTACGAAGAAATTATGGGACAATCATCCCAACAATCCTTTTCAGGCTGATATTACCGGTATAGACGGTATCTCATCTGATGTGCTGCGTGTACGACATACAGCTGTAAGGAAAGTCGGTGATGAATTACAGGTTTTTTACAGCCGAAGAGGAGATCTGATGGAAAACATCCAAATGTCAACTATCGATTTAAGTGTTGGAGACTGGACCAAATGGGATGCCAGCTATCCGCCGTACCAAATTCTGCAATCAGCTCCCGGATGGGAAGGTGGGGATCTTTCAACCATACCTTCTGAAACATCAAGCGCTCCCGAGGATGTTAATCAGTTACGCGACCCCTATGTTCTTGAGGATAATGATGGTTCCCTTTATTTATTTTACAGCGGACGTGGAGAAGATGCCATTGGACTTGCACAACTGTTCGAAGCCCATATGGAAGAAAATTCAGTAAATCCCTTAAAGGATGCTTTTGTTAAAGGAGGAAGTGATGCCGATAATAATTTTGGCACAGCGGCTGAACTGGAAGTTAATAATGGAACAGATCCAAATCTCAATAGAAAGTTTTATGCTCAATTTGATTTAAGTCAGCTTACTGAGGTGGATCAGGCTTTGCTAAGACTTTATGCTAGCTCTGAAATAGCATGTCAGGTAACGGCTTATGAAGTATCAAACACTTCCTGGGGTGAAGAAAGCATCACCTGGAACAATGCCCCTGATATGGGTACAGCCATTGCAACTACCCAGATTGGGACGGATAAGCAATATTATGAATGGGATATAACAGATTATGCAAAGAGTAATTTAGGAAATGCAATCACAATTGGATTTTATGATGAATCGGCAAGTAATAAAGCTGTAAGCTTTAGCAGTAAGGAAGGAGAAAATACACCTGAATTGAAAATAATTAGTACAAGTTCTGAGTACAAATATCCACCTGCCACTCCTTCGCCATTATTTGCTAGTGCTATATCACAAACTGAAATTATTCTCAACTGGACAGATAACTCGATGAACGAAGACGGATTTAAAATCGAGAAAAAAGAAGAAGGTGGGACATTCACAGAAATAGCAAGCTTAGATGCAAATATTACTTCCTATAGTGAATCAGGACTCCAAAGTTCCACAAAATATATTTATAGGGTTCTGGCGTATAACGCAGAAGGGAATTCAGATTATTCAAATGAAGCTTCTGCAACAACTTTTTCTGATAATATGCTTACTTCAACTTATAGTATAACTGAAGATACGTATGTACGAGGAGGAGAATATGCTAATATTAATTATAGTACAGAAACAGATCTGATTGTTAAAACCGGAAGTAAAGAAGACTTTTTCCGCAAAACTCTGATTAAGATTGATTTAAACAATGAAAATTTGCAGAGTCATGCTATAGGGAGGGCGGTTCTAAAACTATATGCAAACAGAACAGGTGATTGTACGATAGTCGCTTCAGAAATAGATGATAATTGGACTGAATCCATTGTTACCTGGGCAACCGCACCTGTTTCAGGCAGTGATATTTCATCATCAGAAATAACATCTGCTGATACTTACTATGAATGGGATATAACCAACTATCTTAAATCTCAGCTTAATCAGGACGGAATCATTTCGGTTTGTCTGGACGAATATACCGGTGCCAATGTAAATGTTTATTTCAATAGCAAAGAAGCGGCTGACCATCATCCTGAACTTGTTCTAAGCATTGATGACTCTTATAGCTCCTTACCGGATTATACCAGAGAATTTAAACTAAATATTTATCCAAATCCTGCAAGCAATGTATTGAATGTTGCGACAGCTGAAGCTAAAATCGATAAACTGGCTATTTATAACCTAACCGGTCAGATCTTGCTTGTCCAACATAATGTTGAAAATCAAGCGCGATTTAACATTGAAAATCTGGAGAAAGGTATTTACCTGCTTAAAGCTGAGGGTGAATTTGGAACTTATACGCGTAAGTTTATTAAAACACAATAAATGTTGAAGCGTTTTGCTTTTTTTTGACGCTAAATGCCATAAAAGTTAAATATATGCTTGATTATATAATACAGAAGTTTTTCTGCAGATTATTTATTTTAGTTTTCAGTCTTATACTGATCCCAAATCAGCTATCCGCCCAGTACCAATCCACTATTTTACATTACGATGATAATATGCGTCTAGTCTATCACTCTGATGAAGATGGTAACCGTATCCCTGATTTTAGCCACGCCGGCTATAGGGGTGGAGGAGTTGACATTCCTGTTGTTGAGACCGTACTGGAGATAAGTCCAATAACGGGTGACAATACAGCACACATACAAGCCGCCATTGATAATGTTTCCGCAATGACATTAAATAGTAATGGTTTTCGCGGAGCTGTTTTGCTTAAACCCGGATTATACCCGATCGACGGAACCATATATATTAAGAAAAGCGGAGTGGTACTTCGGGGTTCTGGGGATGGACCTACTCCAATTGATAATACTATTATTATTGGGAGAGGTACAGATAAACGAACACTCGTTGTAATTGGCGGAAACGACATATCCTTATGGAAAGAGGAAGTTCCAGGATCACGGGTTAATATTACCAGCGAATATCTTCCGGTTGGCAGTCGGACGATTGAAGTTGAAAATGCCTCAGCTTATCATGTGGGAGACAATATAATTATACGTCATCCCAGTACCCAAAGTTGGATAGACGCTGTTCGTGGTGGGGATACAGGTATTGATGAGCCATGGAAACCGGGTGAGATTGATATGTATTTCAATTCTTTTGTTACTGCTGTTGAAGGCAAGAAAATACAGCTTGATGTTCCTCTTTATCATGAACTGGATCGTTCCCTGTCACAATCTTATGCCTGGATTTTTACCCGAAAAAATCTAATGACAGAAATGGGAATTGAAAATCTCAGAATAGATATAGTAACAGCTGGTCCCGAGGATGAAAATCATCCCTGGTATGGGGTCAGATTTAAAGGGGTGGAGGATTGCTGGGCAAAGAATGTCACCGTTAACCATTTTGCTCAGGCCGGATTCATTTTGGAAGGAACCACCCGCACTACGGTATTAAATTGTCAGGCCATCGAACCACATAGTGCTGTTGAAGCTTCCCGCCGGTACAACTTCCATGTTGCCGCAGCCTGCAATAATGTTCTTTTTAAAGATTGCCATTCCACAGAGTCGAGGCATGCTTTTGTTTCCAATGGTGCAAGTACGGTCGCAGGAATGGTCTTTACAGGCTGCAGTTCAGAACAAGCACACACCGCTTCTGAAGGTCATCGGCGATGGGGTTCCGGTTTTCTTTGGGATAATACAAGCTTTCATTCAACAAATACCGACAGAGTACTTGGCTTATACAATAGGGGAGATTATGGGACTGGCCATGGCTGGACCGGAACCAATCAGGTAGCATGGAATATCTATGCACCTAATAATCAGATTGTTATTCAAAAACCACCCATCGGACAAAATTATGCCATTGCCTGTGATGCCACGGTAGATAATAATGGTCCATACAGTCAACCTGCCGGCTACATTGAAGGCACAGGAGAAATTTCTGAAATCACTTCATTGTATGAAGCACAATTAGCTGAACGTTTGACTTATGGAATCAGACCCGATACTCCGGGAAAATTAAAGCTTACCTCCTATTCATACTCAAATACTTCCAAATACATAAATTTGGCGTGGCTCGATATTGCAATGGATGAGAATAGATATGTTTTGGAAAGGTCGTCAGATGGAGGGTTGACTTTTATGCAGATTGCTCAACTCGCTGAAAATACAGAATCTTATTCAGATGAAGATTCAAAACTCGAAGCCAGAGTATACCAGTATCGATTAAAAGCTATAAATGATATCGGATCATCAGCCTGGTCTAACCTCCTTTCTGTTGATTTAACATCTTCAGCTGATCTTATTAATACTACTTTTTCTGTTACTGAAGATGCTTATGTTCGGGGTGGAGATTCATTTGATCTTAATTACGGTGCAGCAACAGATCTGGTAGTAAAACAAGGTAGTGTAGAAAACTTCTTTCGTAAAACACTGATTAAAATTGATTTAAATGGTGAAAATATAGTGGGGGAAGATATAGTGAAGGCAATGCTCAAACTATATGCATTCAACACAGACTATTGTATAATCACTGCTTCTGAGATAGATGATAACTGGACTGAATCCACAATTAACTGGGCAAACGCTCCTGTTACAGGAGATAATATTTCATCAGCAGTTATAAGCTCAGGTGATATGTATTACGAATGGGATATCACAAATTATCTTAAATCTCAGCTAATCCAGGACGGAGTGGTTTCTGTTTGTCTGCAAGACCAAACCGCTGCCAATGTGAATGTTAATTTTAAGAGTAAAGAGGCTGCTGATCACTGCCCTGAGCTAGTAATAAGTGTTGAAGACAAACTAAACTATTTTCCAGACTTTAGCAAGAAATTTAAACTGAGTATTTATCCAAATCCGGCAACTGAGGTGCTTAATGTAGCAACAGTAGATTTTCGAATCGATAAACTGGCTATTTATAACATAACCGGTCGGATGTTGCTAATCCAATATGATGTTGAAAATCTTGTAAGTTTTGATATTGATCATCTGGAAAATGGTATTTATTTGCTAAAAGCTGAGGGCGATTTTGGGACTTATACGCATAAGTTTATAAAAGCCAGGTTAGGCAATATTTGATAAACGTACAAAGCTGAAAAACAAAAACTATGGTTCACAAAAATTTGATTTTATTTTTAATTGCTTCGATTTTACCCCTTAATATTTTATCTCAATCAAAGGAAACCGAATTAAAGCATCCCTTCCTAATTGTTCGGGAAGATCAATATGATGCCTTAAGAAAAAAATCGGCCTATGAACCCTGGAAATCCATTGAAGCTGATGCTTTGAGAATATCTGAAAATACCGAATTTGGAAGTGTATTCTCAAACAGATCAAATGAGGATAGAGCTTATCTTTTGCAGGATTTTGTAGGAGCGGCTGCTCTCTGTTATATTTTGGATGAGGAAAATGCTCATATTCATGCCCAGCGGGTGAAAGATGCTATTATTAATCATTACGCACAACTAAATCCCAACGAGAATTCTGATTGGACAGGGGTGGTACCTAATATGGGATCTTTTTTTGTTGCCATATTGTCCTTAGATATTGTGTATAATGCATTGTCAATGGAGGATTTACAGGCTTGTGAAGAAATTATTGAAACTCAAATATCTAAAATAAAGCGAACCGGTTCATGGTCTGGCGTACGATTGGGGACTCATGGCTGCTGGGACATTTATAAAGGGGTTAGAACTACACCAGATGATGAATATTACGATAGAATAATGCAGCAGATAACAGAAGATGGAGTGAGTTCTGTTACCATTCATTATGCATGGGAAAGACTTGGTGGTGGAGATAGCCGGGTTGCTAAATCAGGATATATGGACGTACTGGAGTTTACGGGTATTGATAATCGTTATTATAACAATGAAAGAATCAAACAATTTTATCGCTGGCTATTTGGCTCAAGCGTAAATTGTGCCAAAGAAATGGAACTTATTGGAGATATGACCCCTTATATGACTTTACACAATGATATGCTCAACCGACGAATTGTAAATTTTGATATGGAAGCAGCAGCTTATGTGTCATGGTTTTATGAGGGAATACCTGCCAAGGGAAATATACTTACCTATATTTTACCCAAGGCTCCTCTTCCAAAACCCCTTGTACCTTCGAGTAAGAGCTATACCAATGGAGGTGCTTTTTTCAGAGAAAAAGAGGACAATCCTGATGGATTACATGCCGTTTTATACAATATTAAATCGCAGGATGAATGGCATACACATAATGAAGTGAATGGGCTGGCTCTGTCGGGCATGGGAAACCGATTACTGATAAATGGAGGAAGATTAGGCAGCCCTGCACGCCCGGCCTACTTAAATAATACCTTAACAATTAATGGGGAAAATCATGTGGCCAGGGTCGGTGGTGGAATTGTTGAGCATATAATTGCCGATAAATTCGACTATGCCTGCGGATTTTCAGGGCCGGCATTAGATAATGCAAGCCACTACCGTAATTTAATACTGGTACATGGGTCTGAGATTACAGATGCTTATTTTCTACTAATTGACGAGGTGAAAACCGATAAAACTAATCAAATAAAAAACTATATTCATTTGCTAAATCAAAGTGCTGTAGAGACAATTAGTAATGAGATGGTTTATACAGCTGATATTGATTATTTTCCTACTATTGAAAATACTCAGCTTACTTGCTTTTTTGTTAGCCCGGCTGATACTTTAAATATTGATATGATTCCTTCTAATGCAGGCAGGTATAGCGATCATCCCGGGCATAACAGATTTGAAGCTGTCTATAATTCTATCGGGCAAAATTATATCACAACCGTTTTATATCCACATCAAAAAGGAGACATAAGTCTTTCTTTTGAACGAACAGAGCATCAGGAATATAGTGGAGGGATTTTGAAACAAAATGCTGCTATAAAAGATTATATATTCACTTCAAAATCCGATAAAACAGAAAAAATTGAAGGTGTAGAATTTAAAGCAAGGATACTATTCTTCAGAAAAGAAAATGAACATATTAATCAACTCTTTGCCAAGGATGCATCACAACTTAAATGGGAGACTAATGCTATAAAATCGAATCGTAATTTGAGCTTGTATCTTAGTGAAAATAGTGGAGTCCTTGTTTTGAAAGAAAAAAGTAAATTAACTTTCTCCGGTGAAATTGCCAGGTCAATAAGCATTGGAGAAACAGGAACTGAAATGGCGAAAAAGAATCAGGTCATTATAGAGTTACCCATGGGTAATCATACGTTTAGTTGGTAGCATAAATTATTTAATGTTTGAAAAAACAGATCAGGAAAAACTATAAATCAATTGATTATGAAACACTTCAGATTATCTATCCGTTATTTTTTAATCAATTGGTTCAAAATAAAACCTTAATTCATCAGGAAAAGAAGAGATAGCTTAAACCTTAAAAAAATACCCAAATGAAAAGAAGAGAATTTACAAAGCTGGGAATATTATCATCCGGGGCTCTTTTATTACCTGTAAGTTGCATCTCAAATAACGGGAATACTATATATGGCGGTGATGAACGCCTTTTTCTCAATAGCAATGATATTGAAGGAATTAAAAGAAATATCAGAAAGTATGATTGGGCAAAGCGTCGTTTCGAGGTTCTAAAGCTTAATGCTTCAAAAACGGAAGAAGAATTTTATGAAAAAGCCTGGAAGAATAACTGGCGCCAATGGACAACCGGACAATATTTGAAATATATTGCAATATATTATAGGCTCACCGGTGACGAAACAAACCTGATTCAGATTAAAGAACATCTGACAAAAGAATTTAAGCTGGACAAGATAGAAATCCCCTACAATAAAACAGGATTGCCGGTAAGCAAGGAAATCTGGTCATGGGGTATGTCAAGAATGAATTATTTCTGGGCATGGGATCTGGTTAAGAACCATCCACTAATGAGCTCTATCAAGGATGGTTTAATGATCCGTTTTAACGAAATTACACAGCAGTATTTTCAATATGAGGATAAATTTATCGGTCGATTGGGAAATACTCAATTTTGGAGTATATCAGCAATGGGTGTCATGGGGTTTTTAACATCGAATGAAGAAGCTATTGATCGTTCTATTAATGGTAAATTTGGCTTGAAATCGGCACTTGATAAAAAATTAAGGGATGGAAAGTTTTGGCCTGAACCAATGGCTTACTCAAATTCCTATGTATTATGTGCAATGAGTTTATTGGCTGAAGCTTCAAGGCTAAATGAATACGACGATTTATACCAATATGTATCTCCGGGTGGAGGCTCTATGAAAGCTATGATTGATGGATGGTTTGAATTAACTTATCCGCAAGGTTTACTTGCTTCTAATGGAGACGGAGCTTATAGGGCTATCGTAAATTCTAATGGAGAAATAGACAGAAATATAGTTAGCGGAGGAAATCTGTTTAACGATCCGACCGATCGCGTAACAGACAAATTTGAAATATTTTATAAAGCTTACAAAGATCCAAAATATGCCTGGCTGATTAATAAACAGGCAGATCGTTTAAGTTTGGATGTGACCGTATGGGGTGATAATACCCTTACTCATGGAATACCCCTGGAAAACGAAGAAGTCCCCTCTTTTCAAAGCTCTGTTTTCCAGGAATACGGACACGCCCTGATCAGCACCGTTGAGGGTAAAGACTATTGGGAAGGGAAAAATAATGTTCTACATATTCGAAATGGAAATACCACTCAATACCACGGTAACGATGATCCTTTCCACATCGACCTCTTTGCAAACGGGAAAATGATTTATCTTGACTGGGACCTGGGCTGGAACTATCTGGCGCCTAGACCTTCAAGGAATAATCGTAATAAAACCCCAATTTCTCATTACAGTTTGGGTCATAATACGGTTGTAGTGGATAAAAAAGGACCAGATAAGAGAAGGTATCAACTTCCACAGAGCGTTGATGAATTCAACGATATTGTCTTTTCTGAAATTGAAAATAGTGGCCGAATGAAAACGATCTCCCTCGAGGGATCTATCTATAATGGTGTAAACCAAAGGCGAACACTTGGTCTCACAGATGATTATCTGATTGATATTTTTGAATGTAAAAGCGATGAAATACATACTTATGATTATATCTTGCATGAGGAGGATGATTTGATTTTTGAAACCCCCATTGAGATGAGTGAATATAATAATTTCAGTGAAGACTATAATCTGGCTCCCATTGATTCAGAAGCTAAATCAGAAGGGAATGAATGGTTAAGAAAGGGTGAAAGAGGTATTGTAAACAAAGATTGGGAGGCATATTTCGGGACAGAATCAGAGAAGCGGGTAAAAATCTATGTTGGACCTGAAGAAGGAACGGAAGTGTTTAAAACAAATACTCCATTGTATGTTGATTCAGGCTGGGACGAAACACCAGAAAATATCAGAAAAATGTCAAAACCGGTGCTTATTGTGAGACGTAATTGTAGTTCCACAAAATTTATAGTTGTGCACCAGCTTAGAAAACTTGCCCAGCCTTATAAAGTTGAATTCGGTAGCGAAACTATTCATATTTCCGGTGAAGACTTTGATGAGAAAATTTTATATAGTGGAAATCAACTATTGGCGGTTCAGTAGACAAAAAATCAAACGATATGCGACAAGGATTTATTTTATTTTTCTTTTTATTGATGGCTCAGTGGACCTTATCTTTTAGTCAAAATTACTTTGATGAAGGCTTCGAGGAAGGTTCCAGCGACAATTTTCCCGGTTGGATTACCGGTGGTACTGGTGTTGCCCAGACAGCTGGTGCAATAAGCGGTCTGAAGGCAGCAAAATTCAGAGACGAAACGGCTACTTTAACTACAAACCAGGCTTATAGCTGGGCAGGAGACCTTACATTTTCCTTGAAAAAAGGTACGGCAACCGCGAGTTCTGTGTTTTCAGTCTTAACCAGTAGCGATAATGGAGCTACCTGGAGTACGCTTTGGTCTGTAACATATGATGAGCTGGACGCAGATCCGGATGACTTGATTACGGAAACCATTAGTTTAAATACTGAAGATGTGGCTGTAATCATTCAGTTTAAAAGTGTTGTAGATGCGGTAGATAATGGAGATTATCCCTTCATCCTTGACGATGTTTCACTTAGCCAGATAATACCTGATGAAAGTAATGTTGATTTATCCAGGATATTTTCCAGTACCTTAACAGTGTCTGATGAGGAACTGATATTTACTGAATCAGTGCCTGGTTCAGGTATTTATGTGGCTAATGATTCTGTTTCAGTAAGTGCATTGATTAACATACTGGCTGAACCTGTTCATCCTGAGGCTTCTGTAATAATAGATGGATCATTGTATCCACCTTCAGGTGGTGCCGATACAGTTGATGTTACAATTTTGGCAGCGGATGGTGTAAGCACGAAAACATACCGTGTTGTGGTTGCCAGGTCTGTTTATCAATTTAAGATTGGATTTTTAGGAAGCGCATCTTCGAAGCCAACTGATTGGTCGGCTGGCGGAGGCTATTATGCCTCTTCATCCAGAGGTGAATATGGGCTTTATCCTGGAAATAATGGTTTTAGGATATATAATAGCAGCTCAAATGGTGAAGGATATTTAACAACTCCAACACTCTCTTCTGCAGGTGTTTTGTCCTTTGCAGCCAAATTCTCTTTATCTTCTGATGAATCTCTTATTTTGGAGAAAAGTCTGGATGAAGGTTCAACATGGATTGAAATTAAGACATGGTTGCCTGCAGATGGAGAAATTCCCGCCTATGTCACAGAAGATGCGGGTGATGCATTGGCTATGCTGGAAATTCCCATTCATTCAGAAGGCCCTGTTAAGCTGAGATTCAGATATTCGGGCACTTCGACTATTCCACGTACCATGTTAGACGATATCGCCCTGACCTCAGACCAGGAATCTCTGATTGACAAAATTATGCTTCCGCAATTCTTAAGCTCAAATATGATTTTTCAACAACATATCCCTGTGAGGTTTTGGGGAGAAACTGTTCCTCAAACCAACATAATAGCGACTTTAGAGAACTCCACTGAAAAGATAACCGAATCTGTGTTAAGTGATTCATATGGGAAATGGAGTGTTGAATTTCCTGAACAATCAGCAAGTTTTGATCCTTATACCATCACTTTTATGGTTAAAGATCAAGCTGAAAGTAAGGTAGAGCTAACTAATGTATTATGCGGTGATGTTTGGTTTGTTGGTGGTCAATCCAATATGGAAAAAAGAGTAGAACATTTACCTGATGGAGAACAAGTGGCCGCGGCGGCAAATGATTATCCGGAAATTCGTGTCTTTAAAACAAGTTATCAACCCTCTGAGATCCCATTGGAAACAGTCAATCCATCTTCGGGATATTGGCTTGTCTGCGATAGTGCAGTTGCTATGGATAAAACCTCCGCAGTAGCTTATATATACGCACTGGATCTTTTGCAGACTCAAAATATACCGATCGGTCTTCTTGAATCATATCGGGGAGGAACAGAATTAGAAACATGGATGAGTCCTGATATTATCAATACCGAATTTGCTTTACACAGGGTGAAGGAAAGGAAGGAATTAAAGAACCCAGCTGCAAGTGATGCGAGCAATAATTATCCATCAATAAATTACAACGGTCAAATAAACCCGCTGATTAAGTATCCAATCAAGGGATTTATATTCTATCAAGGCGAGAGCAACACCAAACGTGCTCTGGAGTATACAAGTATGATGAAATACCTGATTAAAGATTGGCGTACAAAATGGGATATGGGCAATCTGCCATTCTATTATGTTCAGTTGTTTAATATGGGATTAACTGGGAATATCCTTTACGAAGAAGGCAACTGGCAGGATGTGAGAAATCAACAACTGGAATTACTCGATGAAGATATTGAAAACATCGGGATGGTGGTTAGTATTGATACCAACGAAGATCCCGATAATCCGGATGCCAGTATCAGGATTCATCCCAAAAATAAGAAGCCAATCGGACATCGGCTTGCTTTGTTATCAAGAGAAAACTGTTATTCTGAAGCAATTACCGGCACCAGTCCTTTCCCAAAAAGGAATTATGTGAGAAATGATACGGTATTTATAGTTTTCTCAAATGTTGGAACAGGCTTAAAAACTATAGATAATGGTACCCTAAAAGGATTTGTTATAGCCGATATTTCCAAAAATTTCAAAGCCGGTGTGGGCACAATCTTAAATGATAGTACCGTGATTGTGAAGAGTAGCCAAGTTTCGGATCCGGTAGCTGTGCGGTATGCCTGGGCAAAGAATCCCAGCTGTAATTTGGCTAATTCAGAAGATCTTCCTGCTTCTCCATTTAAGACTGACGACTGGATTTCACTCTACGATTATTCCGATTGGTCGTCTTATACAGATGCGTCTCTTTATGGAATACTGGTAAATGGGGAAGCTGTAAATGGGTTTAATCCGGATTTACTTACTGTTGAAGTACAACTTCCAATGAATGTTGTAACTGTTATTTTGGAAGCTGAGCCTGTTAGTGTGGTGTCAAATGTTGAAATCACCAATTGCAGCAATCTAAATGGAACCGAAGAGGAAAGAACGACTACTATACAAGTAACTTCCGGAAATGGTATGCAAACCAAAACCTACAAGGTGGTTTTCACTAAAATTCCTGCCATGGATATATTCATCGCACTCGGGCAGTCAAATATGGCTGGCAGGGCGCCAATCACGGATGAAGTTAGCGCTGTGATTCCCAACGTCAAATTACTAGATGATTACAGCAATTGGATTGAGGCCAAAAATCCATTCAACCTTTACTCAAATATAAGAAAGGATGCCAGTATACAACAAGTTGGACCTTCATATTCATTTGCCAAAGCAATGGAGAAACACCTTACCAAGCCCATTGGGATGGTGGTAAATGCAAGAGGGGGAACAACTATTTCTGGTTTTAACGTAGGGGGTGAGTATCATGACGACATTATGGAGCGAATAATTGGACTGAGCGATTTCGGATCTGTAAAAGGAATTATATGGCATCAGGGAGAGTCCGACAACTCCCAATCGGGTTCCTATATGGGCAAGCTGTCTACACTGGTAGACGCTCTGCGTGCTGAACTTGGAGATGTGCCCTTTATAGCAGGTCAGATGGGAGGCTGGACAAAAGATGGCGAGTCATCTCCGAAATATGAAGCCATAAATGCAGTAATCCCAACTATTGCGGATCATATTCCCAACTCAGCATTTGTAGGCAATTCGGAGCTGACAAGCATTGGAGACGATACACATTTTAATTTAGAATCACAGATATTACTCGGTAATCGATATGCTCAAAATATGCTGAGCTCTGAATATGGAATAGAAGTGTCAATTATAAAGGTTATTTATAGTGGTGATAGCGATTTGATGATAAATAATGAAAGTGTGAAGACTGGAATTATTCATTCTTTTACGGAACCAAAGAATGAGGAAACTGCCATTAGTTTTAAAGTGCCCAATAACGTATTGATTAGCAGATTGTCTGTCAATGGCGTTGATTCAGTCAGTGCGGCAGGTACAAAAGAATTTACTATTTATCTGACTCCCGTCGAAGATGAAATTTCTCTTCAGGTGGAAGTAGAAACCGTGATCGATAGTTTAATTATAAATGTGAAAGAATCAACTTTAGCAGCTGATATTATTTCAATATACCCTAATCCGGTAACCCAATTCTTGAATATATACTCAGAAAATGCATTTGCCAAATTATTGATTTATAACAGTTCGGGACAAGTGGTTCGATTAATGAATTCACCAATGGAAATCGAAACCATTGACCTAAGTCATATTCCGGAAGGAATTTATTCATTGCAATTGTTGGATGATGAAAAATTAGTAGTTAGAAAGTTTGTTAAGAGTAAGTAAAGAAAATTTTATTTACAGCTAATCAGCCGCTGGCTGTTTCAGAGACAGAAAATCAATAAATATGAGACCAAGAATAATCTTATTTTTCTTTTTATCTACAGTAAGTTTAAACGGGCATTCATACCACTTTGATAATACCGTGTTGAATAGGTTTCAAAGTATTAATTCTGAGGAATTGAATGAAGACTGGTATACTCAAGGCAAATTTAAACCAAAGCAACGAATAGAATTTAAAGTCGTCAATAATCTTGATTTCGACCGGAAGAATTGTCCGGTAACGATTAAACGTGAAAACTTTCCTATGCCCGATTTACATGAGATGTGGGTGACGGTAGTTGATCCGGAACTGCCTCCGTATGAAGGACCATCAGAAGAATTGCTTCGATTACAGGGAGGACATCAAATGCTTGCAGAAACTAATGGTCATGCTATCTTTCATCAATTGGACGATTTGGATAAAGATGGTATTTGGGATGAACTGTTTTTTCAAACCGATATAAAAGCCAATTCCGTCAAAACAATTTACATCTATATTGGTGAAAATATTCGGGGCTGGAATAAGCATTATACCCATGCAAATATTGGCAGCTACTGTCGTCATCAAATGCCATTCTGGGAAAGTGAAAATGTAGGATGGAAAATTTGGTTTGCCAATAGTTGTGATGTATATGCTAAAAGAAAACCGGTGCTAATGTCGAATCATTTGTATATGGAAAATCTTGATGGTTATAGTGTATCGGCAATCAACTATGACTGGGGAAGTGACATTCAAAGTGTTGCAGGATCCTTTGGAGGCGGAGCCATTTGTTTGTTTGAGTTTGCGGAGAAACCGGATTCAGTCTCCATGCCGCGGTTTACCCCTGTTAAGGATGAGCTGGCTCCTAAATCTATGTGGAATGCCGGACAAATGAGCGATACCAGATATGCTTATGAGGTGGTCGTAAACGGCCCCATTCGGTCTATCATTAAAATTAAAGGAATGAATTGGGATTCGGGAAACGGCTTTTATGAATATGAACAATTTTATACGGTGTACGCAAAACAGAGCTATTGTCGTTCAGAAGTAAAATACACTACTTTTAATCCCAGGATTGAAGGTGTGAAGATGGGATGCGGGTTCCGAAAAAAGGATAATGAAGATCACTTTTTACACGAAGAAGGAATTATTATATCGAGTGGGCCGGAAGCCATAAAAGATCCCGAAAATATTGACAACAGAAAAGAACACATTGTTGATTTTATTGGAACGGCATTAATTGTTAAGGATGAATATAATCCGAGCTATCAATTTGTGGCAGATCAAAGCGGGAACCATACTTTTAAGATAAACTCAACAAAGGATAATTCATTTGAATATCTTTTATCTTCGGCCTGGAGCGAGGGAGCTGTTTATTATAATAGCGAGCTTTTTTCTGAGTATATTAGAACAACGGCCATAGAATACAATAATCCCTTGGAAACTCAATTTGTCCATATTCAGGAAAAATGAGCAAAGGAAGTTTTGGACAGATATGTAATATGACGCTCTGGATATGAATTCATTTTATATTTACGATTCTATTAGTGATTTTTTTAAGAAAAATACGGTTAATATTTCTGCTCTATCTTTACCCTGAAAGGGTTAGACTTTAATAACCACGGGTGAAACCCGTGGTATTGAACGGTAACACCCCTGCCTTCCCAATATTTTTGCCGTAGGCAAAAATATTGGGAAGGCTCCTTTTGGAGGTTCATCTTACCACGGGTTTCACCCGTGGTTATTATTGTTTAAGCCCTTCAGTCTTAAGGAAATAATGTGCTCATTATTTACCGCTTATTCTCACATTTATCTCCGCTGAATTTCCATCAATCAAGCTAACCGGAAGTCTGATTTCCAGTCTTTTTAAACCTTCAATCTGACGATCAATTTCCAATGGTGCGGGATAGAGTGAAACCACAGAAATGCCCAATTCGGGATGAGAAAGGTTTTCGAGTCTCAGTTTTTTGCCATCCTGACTTAAAACAGCACCCCCTTCAATCAGTTCAATATCAGCAGTAGTCATTAATTGCCAGCAAATTAATTCCGTTTTTTCCGAAATTTCAATTTGGTCGTCAATGAGAATTGAATTTGGGCTGTCTTTGGTGAATTTGCGTGTAGCGCTTTTCAGATTTTCACCATACAGGGCCGTTAAATCAAAACTAGCTTCAGGTTTTTCGCTTTCCTTAAAATCAATAAGAGTAGCCTGACCTTCGTTTATAAATAATTCGTTGTTAACAGATATTGTACTGTGTCCGAAGTTATTCTTTGTCAGCAACTTCCAGCGTTCGCAGTCCTGACAAAATCCCCATAAATCAAAACCTGTTTTTTCTAATGCATTGTAATTCTGATTTCCCGGATCGACTACCCACCGAACACCGTTTAATTCAAAAACGAAGGATCCGGCATCCATATTACCGTGACTGGTGGTAGCTCTTCCACCCTTACCACCAAAATAGTAATTAAGGGAATCATTTTCATGCCCTTTAAAAATCACAATAGGATTTGAACCATCCCCTTTCCAGACATTTGGAACTTTTTCATCCGCTTTCTCCTGATATTGAGAAAGCCAGACCAGACCGGCTCCGGCAAACCGCGACAATTTACCCATTTCATCTGCCGGAATCAAAAAGCGTTCTTTTTCAAGGAAGGCAGCATTCCCCGTTTTTGTTGCAAACCATGCCAGTGTAATATCTCCGTTTTTATCACGTTTATCACCGCAGTCGGCAAAATTAAAATAGCTGCCCGATGGAGCGGTTGCCAGTACCCTGAAAACTGCACTTTCCTTAAACCCCGGATAATCAGCCAATCCAAAGTCAGTTCCAAATGCACTTTCAAATATTGCTGCAGTTACTACCGAAAAGCTGGTGCCATAATCCCAATAGGTCGATCCTTCCACATAAACACCATCGGGCATATATTGCACAAGTGCAAATGGCATCCCTTCCAGCGACCGGCTAATCGTTTTTGCGGCCAGTTCAGGATCTTTCTCAGCAATGGCTATTGAAGCAGCAATCATTCCGCCATTACAAACCTGGTTCCAGTTGTTGTGGCCGTATATTCGTTTTGTGTTTCCTTCTGTATAACTAGGTTTTATTCCCTTTTCAATGAGAGCTGTTTTTGCAGACTCAATGGTTGAAGCGGGCAATTTGTCTAAGGTCCAGTCCAATGCTATTGCAACTGCCATCGACATTTCGGCAACATCGAGAAAATGGGACGGATTCCAGTCTGAAAAATCACAAACAGCAAGGACTTCAGCGTTGATACGATCTAAAACTTTCTGATCTTTTTCTATCAGATAAACCATTCCCAAACAATCCATCCGCCTTAACATTTCCCTTGATACACCTAAAAGCCTTCTTCCTTCTAATTTGTGCTCCAATAATGGCATGTTGAAAATTTCATCTGCATTCAGTTTAAGTGCAGCATAGATATTTTTTACAACCGGATCGGATATTAACTTTTCTGTCAATTGTTTTTCGATAGTGGAATTCAATACCAGTCGAGGATGCGTTTTTTGTAGATTTTGTTTCAGGTATTCAACCGTTATTGGATTTTCCAAAACAGGCATATCAACTTCTTTAAGACTTGTATTTGCGCAGGAAGAAGATAAAATCCCGAAAATAAGCGAGAGGGTTAATAATTTGAATATTGATTTCATTTTTTAAATAATTGAAGATATTACAATAAAATAATCTGACCAATTTACTTAAATTTTTCATTGAAATATTACCCTATTGTTTCAAATGATTTTCATTCATGTAACAAACTGTCACAAATGTGCTGTTATGGAACAATGGTTGTAAACCCAAAAGCATTTGCTGTTAAAATGTATTATTTTAAAAATTTCAATAAAATAGTATCTGCATTGGGGGAAAGAAATCGTATATCAGCCTCTTCCAATTTTTGATTCATACTATGATTAAAAAGTTCTTCCTTATAGTTTTGAATAACAATATTTTCAACCTCCATAAGATCCGGAATATAACCTGCTTTGTAATCTTCACAATATAAAACGCGAACCATTTTACTTCTCTTATCAACAATAGGCAGACTTGATTCCCCAAGGTTTAGTTTACTCGCAATTCTATGCCATTCGAGGATTTGATCTTCAGCCTCAATATTTTCATTGGGTGTTATAATGAGTTTTTCAAAAAGTATTCCTTCCGCTAAACATTTATTTTCGTTAAATAGATGGTTTTTGATAATTAGGTTTAGCCTTTTTTTTGCTTCTTCTTGCTCTTGAGGTTCATTATATGGGATTGAAAACAGAATCAATGAGACTTCATCCGATGTCCGGTATCTTTCTTTCATCCGATTATAATAAACCTTAATAGAATCGTTAGTTATTTCCAGTTCACGGATCCATTTTTTCCTCAGATCAATCATCAAATTGCTATACCAATAGGAAAAATAACCTTCCCGACTAAATTCTTTTGGACCATAAATCAGACCTCCCTTTTCTGTAATTTCTTTTCTTCTTTTATTTTCCTCATCGAAGCGGTATAAAAAAGCCCTAAAGCTAATGTCGTTTATCATCCCCAATTCCTTTGCGAGCATGAGGTGAACTTTAACCTCAGTTAATGTTTCAAGAGTTTTCTCTCTTATATAATCGATGGGTCTTTCTCCTGAATAGCTGGAAGTCCAAAACTCTGGACTTTGATTGACATTGTATGTTGTATAAAAATAACTATAGCAAAGAGACCTCTGTGATTTCATAAAAAATGCAAATTCTTCTGTAGAAATATTTTCTCCATTAATGTTCAATATTGCTTCTTGTGCATTAACACTCAACAAAGAAAATAGAATTGCAAGAAGTACAAGAATTGAAAGCCTGATTCTCTGGTGTATTATAAGGTCCATTCTTGAAAAAGATCGATTAATTAATAACTTAGACAATATAAAAGTAGGAACATTTCATTAAATTTATTTTAAACAGCAACTTATCTTTAGGCTCTACACTTTTTACCAGGGAATTTAGTATTTTTATCATTATTATTAAAACAAATAATTAAGATGAGTACTTCCAAAAGAGCAAAAATATTATGGATTGAAGGCTTTATGATTTTTTTAATTTCCCTGAGCTATAGTCCGCTTAATGCAGCTAATTATTATGTTGATTATGTTGGCGGAAGTGATGGAAACAATGGAATATCCCCTGTTTCAGCTTGGCAGAATTTAACAAAAGTTAATGCAACTACTTTTTTACCCGGCGACAGCATTTTATTGAAGTTTGGAAGTGTATGGAATAACCAGCAACTTGCTCCAAAGGGTAGCGGAGCAGAAAATAACCCGATAATAGTTTCTGCGTATGGTAATCCTGATGAGGGAAAGCCTGTTTTAAATGGGAACGGCGCAGTTCGGGACGTTGTTTACCTATCCAATCAGGAATGGATTGAGGTTCAAAACCTTGAAATAACGAATTTTAAAGCAATTGATTTGATCGATAATCCAGCTTCTTTTAAAAGAGGTGTTTATATTGTTGGGAACAATTGCGCGGAACTTACACACATATATCTTATTAATCTTTACATACATAGTATAAATGGATATGGGGTAGGAAGTAACGAAGGAAAAGATAATGGAGGTATATTTTTTGAAATCCGGGGAACTTCCGTTAAGAGCTGGTTTAATGATTTTCTAATCGAAAATTGTCATATTTATGATGTTGTAAGAACCGGAATCAGCAATAGGTCAACCTGGAACGGCTCCTCCCTCGAATGGGTGCCAAGCCACGACATTCGTATACGAAACACAATAGTGGAAAAGGCGGGGTTTAATGCGATGATTCCCCGATATGCTGACAATACTCTCGTTGAATATTGCACTTTTATAAATAATGGTTTGTATGGTAACGGAAATGCTATTTTTCAAACATCCAGCGATAATACCATCTACCAATTCAACGAAGCTTATGGCACAGTTTTCAATCCGGATGATCACGACGCTGCTGGTTTTGACGGGGGTGGCTACAACCACAATACCTTGATACAATACAATTATAGTCATGATAACGGACTGGGTGGAATCGTTATTGGGCTAAGCAATGATATTCCTAACGACGGAGCAAGAATACGCTATAATATTTTACAGGATAATGAGAGACAGGCTTTCCGATTTTCAGGACCTACAAACAATGCCACTATAAGCAACAATACGATTTATATTGGGCCGGAATTATCTTTTGTAAATATTATCTTTCACAAAAAGCTGGGTCAGTCACCCGATAATATATCCTATTATAACAATATTTTTTATGTGGAAGGAGAAAATTGCTACTATACATTCGGAGAAAGTACCAAAGTTAGCTTTAGCCACAACCTATTTTATGGCAAGCATCCTGCAACAGAACCGGAGGATGATTTCAAAATTACTGCTGACCCCTTACTTCTTGATGCGGGAAGTGGTGGAAATGGAATGAATACTGTAGATGGATATAAACTATCTTCAAATTCACCTTGCATTGACGCCGGAATTGCTGTTGATGGGAATAATGGAGGATATGATTTCTGGGGGAATCCGGTCCCAAATAATGAGATTCCGGATATCGGCGCTCATGAATGGAGTGATTCAGGAACCTCATTAATTAGTGACATAGCTCCATCTCTTGCCTTTTATCCCAGTCCTTCTTCTGATTTTGTTACTATTAAGTTTGCTAACCGGATAGGAAATCTGTTGGTTTTCAATATGAGGAGTAATTTGGTGTATTCCGGGCAAATAGTTACAGATCTTATGCGGCTTGATATAAGAGACTGGGAATCTGGTCTTTGTATAATGAAAATACAAAATCAAAAAGGCGGCACGGAAACGGCAGGGAAACTAATGGTACAACGTTAATTAGGTATGTTGTTTTTATTTTCTTTTACCCTCTGAATGCAGTTTTAGAGATTTAGAGTATTTGCAGGAACTTTTTGGATAAACTTTATAACCTACCGAATCCTGTTCAATCGGTTATACAGCAAATTAACAGGCAGATTCCTGCTTTCATTTTCCAATTCCAGTTCAGAAGTATAATATACATCTTTATTTAACAGAATATATTTTTTATCTATTCTCTTCGCTTTTTCCATAACAAGCTCAAGCTCGCTTAATAATTGGGGAAGTTGGACTGACTTAAAATCATCTGAATTAGCCCTTCTCTCAAGCTCATTAAAATGCAAATAATTCTCACGCATCTCCATCATTAAGATAAAATGTTCGTATTCTGCATTATTTTGAACTGGTTTAAATTTCTTGAGAGTCTTAACCGCTTTACGTGTACTGTCAAGCATCATAGCTATATTCAGAGTGTTTTCATTGTAAACATTACCGTTTAACAGTTCATTCGGAGTTGTGGTTAAAGCCGACCAAAATTCCTTGGTTTGCTTTTTATTAAAGCCAAATCTTTCGTTGCAGTAGTCGATTAAAAAAGAGTTAATATCCAGTGGATTTTCAATGATAATAGCTTCAGCGTAGGCAGCAATCAAAATTCGAAAGGCGGTTAAGGGATACACAATACGAATGGGCGAAAGATCAATAATCTTGCTTCTCGCTTCAAAAAGGGTGGAATATTGACCCGAAGTTGACCAGGAAGTTAAAATCATTCCACTATATCCGAGGCTTCTGCCAGCAGGGATGAAGTCGTGAAAATTTTTCAGGTGTTTATCCCACAGGCTAAGAAAATAATTATCCGGACTACTTCTTAGAGATGGTGCACCCCAAACTTCGTATTGGCTGGCGCCTAATTTTTCAACATCACCAAAATGATTCAGCTTCCAACCATAATTCCAGTCGATAAATACGGTTTCCTTTGGTAAATTACCTATGGCTTCAGGATATTTCAAGGCAATATCGGCCCATAATACAGGGCGCTTTCCAAGATCAATAACAATATCGCAAAGCATTTTAATATGATTAATATATAAGTTGGATTTCCCATTTTCTTCAACAAATTCTTTACACTCATCGCAATGGCCTAAAAGATAGGTCTCATCGCCTCCGATATGAAAATATTCTGAAGGGTGTTCTGCTGCCATTTCTGTAAAAAGATCTGTAAACAATTTCTTGTTTAGATCGTATTCGAGTGGGCAAACCTGAGAAATTTCTTTTTGATCTTCGCGCAATTCAGCATATTTATAATTACGTAGTATATACTCCACATGGCCAAAACTTTGCTGCATGGGGATTACATCAATCCCAAGGCTGTCGCAAAAGCTGATAAAGGAACGAATCTCATTCTTGCTATAGGCATATCTGTTCGGAATTAGTGGGTGAGATTCATATGGGAAGCTTGCCTCATATTCCATAATCAGGGTATTCATTCCAAAACCGGCCAGTTCTTCAGCCAAATTGTGCAATGCCTCAGGTTTCATAATCTGAATTCTAAGATCAAGATGAAAGCCCTTAACCTGAAAATCATTTATAGATTTCTCAGAAAGTTGGGGTGCTTGAGAGAAAGAAGTTGTTGTGAGAAAAAAAATTCCTGTCAAAAGAAAAATAAGCTGTCGAAAAGTTATGGTTAGTTGATTCATGGTTATTTATTTTTTTATAATCAATTGACTTTCATCGTAATTGTAAGCCCAGCTAAGCAATCTCATTTTCTCAGGTTTGATGAGTTTAACCGAACAACAATTAACCAAAGATAAAACATTGATCGAATATATCTTAAACTTAAGTGTTTTCAAATAGAACCAGATCAATAATAAGTTTAGATATAAAGTGATGACTCCAGGCAAACTTTCAATTTAAAAGTATATTTTCGTAAAGAATAATAGTAGTGATTTTTTATTGGTTAATGGAATGCATTTGTTTTTATTTAGCCTTGGCATTTTCAAATTAGAAAACTGAAAAATTAAGATATGAATATACTGGATTGGTCAATTCTGGCAGCTTTTTTTATAATAATGATTGTAATTGGAGCAATTTCGTATTTCCGGACCAGCGATTCGAACGATTTCTTTGTGGCGGGTGGAAAACTTCCTTTTTGGCTTTTGGGGATTTCACATC
Organism: Bacteroidales bacterium; assembly: GCA_021740585.1. Lineage (GTDB taxonomy): Bacteria > Bacteroidota > Bacteroidia > Bacteroidales > JAGLSB01. The sequence goes on along the minus strand of JAIOZM010000033.1, from coordinate 10,173 downwards.
ATGTTTCAGGATATAGTGGAGCCGTTTTTGTTGCCTATGCAGCACTTGCCTATACGCATGGATTTTCCATTTATACCTGGTGGGCATTAACGGTAGGAATTTCAATTATTTTCGGGGCGTTTTTTATTCCCAAATTGTGGGTTAGCTTGAGAATAAATGAGAAAATTCAGTCCCCGCTTGAGTTCCTCTCAAAGCGATATAACCTTCCCACTCAACAAATTATGGCATGGAGTGGCGTACTCCTTAAGTTGTTTGATATGGCAGCAAAATGGGTGGCTATTGCTCTTATTCTGAATGTATTTACAGGCCTGTCCTTTGTTTACGGAATTATTATAACTGGAGGAGTATCTTTATTTTACATTACTCTTGGTGGTTATCTGGCGGTAGTAATTACCGATTTTGTGCAATTTATAATTCAGATAGTGGCCGGTGTTGCCATGTTTGTAATTGTAGTTCTGAAACTTGGGGGCATATCCTCAGTTTTTGGTATATGGGACCGGTTGCCACCTGAAAACAGTCAATTGTTTAACTCTCCCTATACGGTATGGTTTGCCATAGTTTTTCTGCTGATTAATTTTTTTAGTTATAATGGGGGAACCTGGAATCTTGCAACAAGATTTATTTCCTCAAGAGATCCAAAGGAAGCGAAGAAAACAGCCATATTATCAGGAGTATTATATTTAGTGTGGCCATTAATATTATTCTTTCCCATGTGGGCTTCACCATTATTATTTCCAGATGTTGAAAATCCGGAAACAGTATACGGACTATTGACAATGGAATTACTGCCACACGGTTTAATAGGCCTGGTATTGGCCAGTATGTTTGCCAATACAATGTCAATGACTTCCTCAGATGCAAACACTATTGCCGCTGTAATAAACCGGGATATTCTCCCAAATCTTTCTCCCAGATTCAGACAGCTAACCGGCAGGAAATCATTGTTTAACGCCAGAATCACTACCTTTATATTTATTTCAGGTACTGTAATTATTGCATTTTTTGCAGATAGTTTTGGAGGAGTTTTGGGTCTGCTTATCAACTGGTTTGCTGCTTTTGTTGGAGTAATTTCTGTTCCCATGATTTTAGGATTAATACCATTTTTCAAAGGATGTGGAAGTAAAGGAGCCATTGTTTCTATGATAAGCGGAACCTTTACTTTCATTGTGGCAAAGTTAACTATTACAACAAGCTTGATTGAATTGCATCCTGTTTATAAAGCCATAGAAATTGGATCGCCGGTAATAGTAACTTTAATTGTGTATTTGCTTTTCGGTTTTGCTAAAAGAAAGTAGTTTAGTAAATTGTAAGAGTGCAGATTTTGATTTTAAAATAATATAATGATCATAAAACCAACAGATTTATTCTCGGGTAATAAAATACCGGTTGAACTGTCAGATGATGTTTTTTCTGATATTCTGAGGGATGAATTGGAAGGGAAGGATTTATTTATTGCACCGGGTCTAATTGACTTGCAAGTAAATGGATACAAGGGAGTTGATTTTAATGATGAAAAGCTAAGTGTTAACAAGATTGAACAGGTTGTTTATGAGCTATTGAAAGATGGAGTTACAGGATTTTTGCCTACTTTAATAACAAATAATCCCCTGATAATTGAACAAAACCTTAAGCTTTTCAACCTGGCAATTAAAAAGAATCCCATTCTGAAAGAAAGTATTTTGGGAATTCATTTGGAAGGACCTTTTATTTCTTCCTTTAAAGGTGCCATTGGAGCTCATCCGATAAAATGGATTCAAAAGCCAGATATACAATTAGTTAATAGATGGCAAAAACTTTCTGGGGGTAGGATCAAACTTATTACCCTATCACCAGAATATGAAGGAACCGAAGTATTCATTAAAGAGATTATTGCTGCAGATATAAAAGTTTCTATTGGGCACACAAATGCTTCAATTGAGCAAATACGGGAAGCAGTAAATGCAGGAGCAAGCCTTTCAACCCACCTGGGTAATGCAATTTCTTCCCAAATTCACCGACATGTTAATATATTGTTTGAACAAATGGCAAACGATAATTTATTCGCTTCAATAATTACTGACGGACATCATTTACCAAAGGAACTGATAAAAATTATTTTAAGGTCCAAACCCGGTAAAGTAATTCTGGTAAGCGACTCAACTAAGTTTTCCGGAATGCAGTCAGGTATCTATGAAACCCTGATAGGAGGAGAAGTTGAATTGAAGGAAAATAAACGACTTTCAATAGTTGGTAACGACGAATACCTTGCAGGATCTGCCAGTAAATTATTCGATTGCGTAAACTTTCTGATAAAGGAGAAAATTCTTAGCCCTGAGAAAGCATGGGAAATGGCTTCCCTGATTCCTTACAATTATCTTTTTATAAAGAATAGTCCATCACAATGCGAAGATTCTGTTGTTTTTTCATATCACGGAAGTCGGATTAAAGTACATTTTACCTTAAAAGCAGGAAAACTATTCTTCTAAAATTCTGAATAGGGAGTTACTGAACTACCTTTTTTATAATCACCACCCTCCGTTAATAATAATACAGCACCTCAATAAAAGCTTAAAATGTTTTAAAACAGGTCCTGTTCATCTTCTAACACTAATAAGATGAAATTTATAATCTTTTTAAATAGTGGAGATTTGTTCTTTTCGCTGAAAAAAAATCACTGCTAATAAATTTCCTGTTTTTTGTAAGTAGATTATAATCAGACACAAACAGAGAATATGTTTCAATCATTCTGAATCAGCCTTAATTCAGGTCTTTTTGGGATATTAAGCCATGCTTTTGAATCTTTGCCATGTATAAAATTTTAACAAATTTTTTTTTGGAATTATTGTGTTATTTATCTAACATTACTGCATAAACATGATGTACATCAAAATAAAGATGTATTTAGAGCAATTAAAAGGTGTTTATAAAACTCCTGAAAATTGATTTGTATATTTTTAAAACTTGAAATTGAACATAATTTGCACTTAAAATAAATTATAAATACTATAAACTAATTGTCTAATAAAAAATTGAAATCTATGAGAAAGTTAAATCTATTTACATTAATTATTGCAGCTGTAGCATTACTTGTTACGGGTTGCGAAGGACCTGCAGGACCAATGGGCGCCAATGGTATTGACGGAGTTGATGGTGTTGATGGCAATGTAACATGCCTTGCTTGTCACTCAAGTTCAAATATGCAAGACATTGCTTTTCAATTTGCACAATCAGTTCACGTAAGTGGAGCTATTGCTGTTGATTATGCAGGTGGAAGAGGATCTTGTGCAGAATGTCATTCACACGAAGGTTTTCTTGCAGCTACCAGTGGTCAAACCCCTGAGAATCTTTCATCGCCAAGTGCATGGGAATGCGGAACATGTCATAGTTTGCACACCACATTTGAAGAAGAAGATTATGCACTACGTGTAACAGAGCCTCTCAGTTTTATTTATGATGAAACTGTAATTGCTGATTTTGGTAATGGTAACTTATGTTCAAATTGCCATCAATCGCGCAGAGCAGAACCTAACGTTGATGTTCCTGGTACAACATTTGCTATTACCAGTACACATTATGGTCCTCATCATGGCGCTCAGTCAAATGTTGTTTATGGTGGCGGATTTGCAGAAATTGCCGGTTCTTTAACGTATCCTGCAGCCGGTACTTCACAACACTTTGACTTAAGTTGTACAGGTTGTCACATGGACACTTATACTGATGGTACAGGTGGACATACATGGAATCCATCAATAAGTGCATGTACTCCTTGCCACAGCAGTGCTACTGACTTTAATGTTGGTGGCGGACAAGCAGAAATTGCAGCGCTGTTAGAGGAATTGAGGGATGCCTTAATTGCAAATGGTGTTGTTGAATTCGTAGTAGCTGATGACGCTTATGAGCCTGTAGTTGGAACCTTTCCTATGGAACATGCACAAGCATTTTTCAATTGGATTGGTCTTGAAGAAGACAGAAGTCTTGGTGCTCATAATCCGGTTTATGTTAAAGCATTATTAACAAATAGTATTGAAGCTTTAGCACCCTAATTCAAAATATTAAAATAGTCAATATTTTAAGAACCCCTGGAATTATTCAGGGGTTTTTTATTTTTAACGTCTTATCAAAATTGAACGAAAGCTTTTATTATTCTTTTAGATCGTGAATAATGGACTTATAAATCGAGGTCAGGCATCGAATTTAATTTTCAACAATTCGACTTTTATATGTGATCCATTATTTTTTCATTTTTGATAAGAGCATGAATAATAGAAGATATTCGCTTAATTGGAAATCTCAATTTTTCTTTGGAACTTTGATTTAGGATTTTATTCTTTGAAATTTTTGGGTGAATAAAACAAATCGAGCGGGCAATCTGATGTTTTCAGTAAATACCCATTTAAATGAAAAAACTATTCGTTGTATGTGCATTTGCATTTGCATTTTTTAATTGTAATAGTCAACGTTATGAAGTTTGGGTAAAACCTTTCGCTCATAAATATGAGTCGGTGAGAAATCTGGGATATTTTAACGATTCTATCTTGTCCGTATATTCAAATCCGACATTTTTCATTCTTTCAAAAGATTTTACTTATAGATGGAGTGAAATCGAAGAAATAAAAATTCGAAATAAATCCATAAACCAATTAGGGTCGTTCGTAGGACTGGGAGTAGGGCTTATTGGTTTTGATTTGTATTATAAATCATTAGATGACAAAGCAAATATATTTGCACCCATATTTATGGCTCCCACATTTTTATTAGGTGGCAGCTTAGCAGGCTATTTGCTGACAAACAAAAAAATTATTATTCCATTGACAGGCAAAACTCCAGCCGAAAAGAGTCAGGCTCTTGAGGATAAAATTAAAAAAAGGTCGAGGTAAATAATACTCCAGTCTCCCTAGTCAATATCCATTCATGTTTCTGCATTGAATTATAGCTCAAATTACAGATTATTACCCATTAGCAGTTGAGTTAATTAAAAATCTGTGAGTCCGCTGCACTATGTTCACAGATTTATGTGTGTTGAAATTCCCCAAATCAATTAATACTGAAAAGAGCTTCCTTCAACAATATTAATCAGCCTGTCAGGAATTATTTAGCATTATAATATTCCAAAGCCTTAGGCATGTGCTTCTTCAGATCATTGATTCTGTTACCGGGATCCGGATGAGTAGAGAGAATTTCAGGCATCCTTTGTCCGCCCTGTGCCTCCATGCGTTCCCAGAAAATAGGAGCTTCTTCAGGATTGTATCCCGCCATAGCCATAAAATATAAACCAAGTTCATCAGCTTCACTTTCGTGCATTCTGCTATAGGGTAGTTCCACTCCCAGTTTAGAACCCACACCAAAAGCCAGAGCTGCCAATTGCATGGTTTGTTCTTTTTGATTTTTCAGTGATTCGGAAAGAACAGCTCCACCAGTTTGTATCACAAGCTGTTGCGACATTCTTTCATTTCCGTGCTGGGCTATTGCGTGGGCTATTTCGTGCCCCATTACAACGGCAACTCCGGCTTCATTCAAACAAACCGGCATTATTCCTTCGTAAAAGGCAATCTGACCACCAGGCATACACCAGGCATTCATTTCCTCAGAGACAATTACATTGTATGTCCATTGAAATTCACCAAGTCTCGACTCCTGCCCGTTTTCTTTGAGGTATTTCTCAACGGCTTCTGCCATTTTCACACCAACGGTCTTAACCGTATTTACATATTCCGCATTTGAGGAAAGTTTATTTTCCGCAAGTACCTGATTATAACTGTCGGCACTCAAACTTAGAATTTGGTCACTGGGAATAAGTATAAACTGTTTTCTTCCCGTTAAAGGCACATTTGAACAGGAAAAACTAAAAATAAGGAGTGCAAAAATTAAATTTCTCATTGGATTTATTGATTGGATTTTAGGTTTAAGATATGTGCAAAGCTATAACTTAAAATTCAATAAATAGTTCGATTTATTAGTGAAATATTTAACAGTGTTTTTTCCATAGTGACTTAGTAAATCAATTTCTTTGACATAGCTTGAAACCAAGTAAGCTTTTCAATATTCGTTTAATCTAGGAACCTTCCCAATAGCAATTTTTTTCAGCGTTACAAAATCTCTATTATCATTAAATTCTAAAAATGCTACAGTTGTAAAATTACCTTTTGAATAATACTCAACACAATCTTTATTTACACAATTGGTCATTCCTAATTTCTCTGAGACACCATATTTAATTGAGTTAACTTCTTCAATATATTCAGAATATTTCATCCTTTTTCCAATAATTTTGGACAATTCGGCAGTTACATCATTCTTAAGATTTGGATATTTTCCAGCACAAATATTTTCAAATTTGTTAGTCTTTTTATTCTGGACTACAGTGAAATTCCCTTTTGGGAAATATACAATCCACTTATCATTATTTGTTCCGGAAAGTGTTTCTGGTGAGCCAAATTCAGCAATAAAATCTATTGATTGTGGATATTTATATATAAATCCAATATATTTTTTTCGAAGCATAAACGTTTTGTGATACTCATCTTTTTCCTTTTCCAATAATATAATCCGCGAAATACTATCCCTTTTAGCTTTAACTATTTCAAGACTATCCAATTTCGCTTGTTCATTTTTTTTTAAAGTATTTGAATTGTTTCCACAGGATGCAATTGCCATTACTGCTAATGCTAAAAGAATTATTTTTCTCATTTCTATGTATTGTTTCTTAAAATAAGTATTTAGCAATCTGTATCACTTCAACCACAAAACAAAATCCCTGACCAATACTGTCGATCTCATATTATAATGCCCCAATCAATATTACAATAAACAGAATCAATAATACCGTCGGGATATATCCGAATATAAGATTTTCAGTATTTTATATTTCCTCTATCTGTGATTCTCATAATGCATCATCAGGAATATCCTTTTCCAGAATAATGTAATATCCTGATTCAAATGTATATAAGAATAATGTAATTATTAATACTATAAATCTTAATAGACTGTATAGAAGACTCCCACTAGAAGCAGGTAATATCTCTTTTACATGCCATCCGTGTTTATTGGCAATGTTAATTTCATCTCCAAGTCTTTCTCTTGGAGAACTACCTAATGCTCCGATAAGTCCTCCAGTTAGAGATACATTGATTACTTTATTTACAGTTTTCATGATAATAGATTATATTTTTGAGTATTTATCATCGTAATTACCACTTGATTTGGTAGAGTTTGATTCTTGACCAAATAAATCTTTCTGACCAGTTTTTAACGGATATTTTTTTCGCTGACTGAGATAAATCAATAGTCCAAGATAACTAAAAAAAAGAGCAATTAGTACCCACCCAGCTGTATTAGTTTCTCTCTTATTTGCATCAATTCCTACTTTTACAGGAACGACTATCAAAATCATAATAAAAATAATATCCGTAATTTCCATAATTCTGTGATTTAATATTTGTTTATAATAACTTTTTTTATTTTTAAGAATCAATTAAGCCAAATCAACAAATCCCCGACCGTTACTGTTGATATCATTCCCTTTTCAAAAATCCTAATATTAAGCTCTTGACAAATGCTCAGGGCTCTTTTCTTTTTTCGGATAATATTAGATAGATAATTATAGAATCCCCCGAAATTCTATAATTTCTTCATTAAAGGTAATAAAAATCAGAAACTTAAACCAAGGGATTTAAAAAAGCAGCTTGCTATATCAGATGTTTTCATCAAAAACTTCAATTTTTCCTTCGTTTTTTGGAACTTTTCGACATTAAGGGTGGGTGGAGGGGGTTTGGAAGGCCCCGGGATAAACATCTTGAAGATAATTATCATATCAAAATAAAAAAACTTAAATCCCCTGGCAGTTTTTTCAGCCTTTTTTACATTAAGGGGTAGAGGAGGGGATTTCGATGTAAATATGTTAGTCATTTTGTTTGGGGAAATAATTTTGAAGGCACATATCGCCCCCTCCTCCTTTTTAACCATAAGATTATGCTGGTAAAAGTAAATGCAAGTTCTGTACACGGTATTGATGCCACCACCATCAGGGTTGAGGTAAATGTAGCTCAGGGGGCAAAATTTTTTATTGTTGGATTGGCTGATAATGCGGTTAAGGAAAGTCAGCAGAGAATTGACTCAGCATTAAAGAACAACGGCTTCACCTGGCCCGGGAAACGAATTGTTGTGAATATGGCACCGGCAGATATCCGTAAAGAGGGTTCGGCTTTCGACCTTTCCATTGCTCTGGGAGTGCTCGCTGCATCAAGTCAGATTAAAACCGAAAAGTTGGAAGATTTTGTAATGATGGGTGAGTTGTCATTAGATGGATCTTTGCAAAAGGTTCAGGGGGTATTGCCCATCGCGTTACGAGCCAGAAAGGACGGATTTAAAGGACTTATACTTCCCTCAATGAATGCCCTGGAAGCTGCGGTAGTGGAGGACCTGGAAGTTATACCGGCAGATAATCTGATGGAGGTAATTAGTTTCTTAAATGGAAATCTTGAAATACGCCCGCTTAAAATTGATGTTAAGCAGGAATTTCTTCATAAGGCAAATAAGTTTGATAACGATTTTAATGAAGTAAAGGGTCAGGAGAATGTAAAGCGAGCCATGGAAATTGCAGCTGCCGGTTTTCACAATTTAATAATGGTAGGTCCGCCGGGAGCCGGCAAGACCATGCTTGCAAAACGCCTTCCTACAATTTTACCTCCCCTGACTATAGACGAAGCACTCGAAACAACCAAAATTCATTCTGTTGCGGGAAAATTAAGCCGGGATAATTCTTTGATGAAAGTCAGGCCGTTCAGAAATCCACATCATACCATTTCAGACGTAGCCCTCGTAGGTGGTGGAAATTACCCGCAGCCGGGAGAAATTTCCCTGGCACATAATGGGGTATTATTTCTCGATGAACTCCCCGAATTTAAACGGAATGTTCTTGAGGTTATGCGGCAACCTCTGGAGGATAGAATGATTACCATCTCACGGGCAAAATTCACCATTGAATATCCGGCAAGTTTTATGATGATTGCCAGTATGAATCCTTGCCCTTGCGGATATTTTAATCACCCCGAGAAAGCTTGTGCCTGCGGCCCCGGAATGGTAAAGAAATACCTGAACAGAATTTCCGGTCCATTAATGGACAGAATAGATATTCACATAGAAATAGTGCCAGTTCCTTTTAGAGACCTGACCGAATTGAAAGATTCTGAGCCCAGTGAAGTTATAAGAAAACGAGTTATTACTGCAAGAGAAATGCAAACGAAGAGATTCAGTGCCAATGCTGGGATCTACAGCAATGCGCAAATGACCGGCAGACTTATAAGAAAGCATTGCGATCTTGATAACGCCTCAGCACAGATATTAAAAACGGCTATGGAAAAACTTGGACTTTCAGCCAGAGCCTACGATCGGATTTTAAAAGTATCACGCACAATTGCCGATCTGGAAGCAAGGGAAAAAATTGAGTCTCATCATGTGGCAGAAGCTATAAATTACAGAAACCTGGATAGGGAAGGCTGGGCAGGCTAATACTATTCACAAATATACCTGCACCAAAGGTGCGAAATCAAAAGCCTCGTGCGAAGCGCGAGGCATTCATAAAACGAATTAACAAGCGCCAAAGGTGCGTATTCAAATACCTCGTGCGAAGCGCGAGGCGTACATAACACGAATCTAATCACTCACCAAAGGTGCGTAATGATAAACCTCGAGCGCAGCTCGAGAAAATTAAAAAAATTATGCCACAATCACTAGTAAAAAATTACATCCATATCGTATTCAGCACAAAGCACAGGCAAGCCTTTATCGATAAACCTATAAAGGAAGAGTTATTCAGCTATATGGGAGGAATATGTAAGAATTTAGAATCTAATCCAGTAATAGTTGGAGGTCATGTCGATCACATTCATATTCTATGTATGCTATCCCGAAAGATTCCATTAATGAATTTAATAGAAGAGCTTAAAGTACATTCATCAAAATGGATAAAAACAAAAGGAATAAGGTATAAAAATTTCTATTGGCAAAAAGGATATGCAGGCTTCTCGGTTTACCCACCAGAAATTCATATTGTAGAAAAATATATCGCCACTCAAGAGAATCATCACAATAAAAAATCATTTAAAGAAGAATATCGTGGTTTTCTAAATGATTTAAATATCGATTTTGATGAGCGATACGTTTGGGATTAGATTGAAAATGTAATAAAAGATT
>JAIOZM010000032.1 GCA_021740585.1 Bacteroidales bacterium | reverse complement strand
GGTAAGTTTTCTCTTCTTAGCAACATAAACTTTTGCCAGTCTGATAATACCCGTTGGCAGTTCGTCTCCAATGGTAATATTGTATTTCTTCCTCTGATAATTACCCTCAATTTCCTTTGCTTTATTAAGGAAGTTATTCAGAAGAGCTCGTATTATATCATTCTTATCCTTATCGGTAGTCCATTTTGAAGGATTAACGGTATTATAATCGAGGTCAGCGAGCAATTTTTGAGTAAATTTAACACCTTTTGGAATGATGTCCTGATTAAGGAAATCTTTAACTCCCTGCGAAGTTTTTCCATTTACGAGTGCGAAAAGTTTATCGATAAGTTGCAATTTATGTTCTGCAATTTTACGATTAAATTCTTCTTCAATTTTATCAAGAATTGGTTTGGTACCAGATTTCGATTTACGATCCTTTATAGAGCGTGAAAACAACTTTTTATTTATTACAACGCCAAATAGTGATGGTCCGGCTTTCAGGGAAGCATCCTTTACATCGCCAGCTTTATCACCAAATATTGCTCTAAGAAGTTTTTCTTCCGGTGAGGGATCTGATTCCCCTTTAGGAGTAATCTTACCTATTAATATATCACCAGGTTTAATTTCAGCACCGATTCGTATAAGTCCGTTTTCATCTAAATTCTTGGTAGCCTCTTCGCTAACATTAGGAATATCAGATGTTAGTTCTTCCAGTCCACGCTTAGTGTCCCGGACTTCCAGAACATACTCGTCGATATGTATGGATGTAAACACATCATTTTTAACGAGGTTTTCAGATATTACGATAGCATCCTCAAAGTTATATCCTTTCCAGGGCATAAATGCCACTTTAAGGTTACGGCCCAATGCTAACTCGCCATTTTGGGTTGCATACCCTTCAGTAAGAATATCTCCTTCTTTAACTTTTTGACCTTTAAGGACAATAGGATTCAGGTTTACACAAGTACTTTGGTTTGTTTTTCTGAATTTAGGTAATTTATACCTTTTTAAATCATCATCAAAACTTACAAATTTTTCATCCTCTGTCCTTTCGTATCTAATCAGAATCTCGTTTGCATCCACAAATTCAACAACACCAACTCCTTCGGCTACAACCTGCAATCTGGAATCTTTTGCCACAAGTGGTTCGATCCCGGTTCCAACAACCGGAGCCTGAGGACTAATTAATGGAACCGCCTGACGCATCATGTTTGATCCCATAAGCGCCCGGTTGGCATCATCATTCTCAAGGAATGGAATTAATGAAGCTGCAATGGAAGCAATCTGGTTTGGAGCAACGTCCATTAAATCTACTCCACTTTGATCGGCCAGAGGGAAGTCGCCATTAAACCTTGCTTTAACCTTTTGATTAACAAATTCTCCACTTTCTTTCAGAGGAGCATTTGCCTGTGCAATGATACGGGCTTCTTCTTCTTCTGCACTCAGATAAATGATTCCACCATTACTTAGGTCAACTTTACCTGATTCAACTTTTCTATAAGGGGTTTCAATGAAGCCCAAATTATTTATTTTGGCATATACACAAAGAGAAGAGATAAGTCCGATATTTGGTCCTTCAGGAGTTTCAATAGGACAAAGTCTTCCATAATGAGTATAGTGTACGTCTCTTACTTCGAATCCGGCTCTTTCACGAGAAAGACCACCTGGTCCGAGTGCAGACATTCTGCGTTTATGAGTCATTTCAGCCAATGGATTCGTCTGATCCATAAACTGAGAGAGCTGATTGGTACCGAAAAATGAATTGATAACCGATGATAAAGTTTTTGAATTGATCAGATCAATTGGAGTAAAAACCTCATTATCTCTAACATTCATTCTTTCTCTGATGGTTCTGGCCATTCTGGCAAGACCCACACTAAATTGATTCATCAATTGTTCTCCAACGGTTCTAACCCTTCTGTTGCTAAGATGATCGATATCATCAACATCAGTTTTTGAGTTGATCAGCTGGATGAGATATTTGATAATCTCGATGATGTCTTCTTTGGTTAAAACTTTTTTATCGGAATCGGTATTCAGCCCTAATTTTTTATTTAATCTGTAACGTCCTACTTCTCCGAGGTCGTATCGTTTATCGGAAAAGAATAGTTTATCGATTACATCTCTGGCAGTAGCTTCATCAGGTGGCTCAGAGTTCCTTAATTGCCTGTAGATATGAAGAACAGCTTCTTTTTCAGAGTTACAAGGGTCTTTTTGCAGAGTATTGTAGATAATAGCAAAATCGATAATACTTTGAGCATCCTTATGGAGTAAAATGGTTTTAGTTCCGGAGTCAACGATTTGATCGATATGCTCATTTTCGATGGCAGTTTCTCTCTCAATGATAACTTCATTTCTTTCAATCGAAACAACTTCACCGGTATCTTCATCCACAAAATCTTCGATCCATGTTTTCAATACGCGAGCAGCAAGTTTTCTACCCAAAACTTTTTTCAATCCGGTTTTAGAAACTTTTACTTCTTCGGCAAGATCGAAGATTTCGAGTACATCTTTATCACTTTCGAATCCTATTGCCCTTAAAAGTGTGGTAACCGGTAATTTCTTTTTTCTATCGATATATGCGTACATGACATTGTTTATGTCTGTAGCAAACTCGATCCATGATCCTTTGAAAGGTATAATTCTGGCGGAATATAATTTAGTGCCATTGGCATGAAGACTTTGTCCGAAGAATACACCAGGGGACCGGTGTAACTGAGAAACAACGACTCTTTCAGCACCATTAATAATAAACACGCCCCTATTTGTCATATAGGGAATAGTTCCAAGGTATACGTCCTGTATAACAGTATCGAAATCCTCATGATCAGGATCTGTGCAATACAGTTTCAATTTTGCCTTCAGGGGCACACTAAAAGTGAGACCTCTTTCAATACACTCCTCAATTGAATAACGTGGAGGATCGACATAATAATCAAGAAATTCCAGTACAAAATTATTTCTGGTATCAGAAATAGGGAAGTTATCCTGGAAAACCTGATAGAGACCCTCATTTCTTCTATTTTCCGGAGTTGTTTCCAGTTGGAAAAACTCTCTGAAAGATTTAAGCTGAACCTCTAGAAAGTCAGGATATTGAAGCTGATTTCTATTTCGAGTAAAACTAATTCTCTGGGTGGTGTTCTCTATTGACATTTAAAATATGGGATTATTTGAACCTAAAACAATAAAATAGCAAAAAGCCTTAGGTTTTTTTCTCCCTTAAAAAAGGGGAAAAAATCCTAAAGCCTATATAGAATTATGTGTTGAATTACTTAAGTTCAACCTCAGCTCCTGCTTCTTCTAATTGCTTTTTGAGAGATTCAGCTTCATCCTTAGTTACACCTTCTTTTACAGGTGCAGGTGCGGAATCAACAACAGCTTTTGCTTCTTTCAGACCTAATCCGGTTAGTTCTTTAACCAATTTCACAATCTGAAGTTTAGCTCCACCTGGGGCGGTAAGAATAACATCAAAAGAGTTTTTCTCTTCTGCAGCGGGGCCATCTCCACCAGCTGCCGGAGCTGCTACTGCTACTGCTGCTGCAGCAGGTTCGATACCATGTTCTTCTTTAAGTATTCTGAGTAATTCATTTACTTCTTTAACAGTTAATTCTACTAACTGATCTGCGAGTACTTTAACGTCTGCCATTTTTATTTAATTTAATAAAGTTTGTTACAATTCTTGTTTTTCTGATAATGTTTCTAATGCTCCTGCCAATTTACTACCACTCGACGCAAGTGCGGAAAGTACTGAGTTCATTGGTGACTGGAGTAAGGAGAGAACGTCTCCTATGAGTTCATTCTTAGATTTAAGGCTGGCAAGTATATCCAGCTGATTGTCGCCAAGATAGATAGACTGTTCAACGAAAGCTCCTTTGAGCACAGGCTTATCATTTTTCCTTCTAAACTCTTTAATAAGTTTAGCAGGAGTATTTCCTGTTTCACAAAACATAACTGAGGTTGAATCTACTAGTATATCGTATAATGGTTCGTAATCACCTTCCACTTTTTCCAGCGCTTTTCTAAGGAGTGTATTCTTTACCACGAGCAATTTAATATCCTGCTCAAAGCATTTTCTACGTAGTGAAGATGTGTCTTCGGCATTTAAGCCGGAGATATCTGCCAGGTAAAAATGATTTGATTCAGTTAGTTGTTGCTGCAGTCCATCTATTATGGAATCCTTTTCTTCTCTTCTCATAATTCTGAGATTTGCGCTTTAGTTAAAATTTATCGTCAATTGCTTTAGTATCTATTTTGATACCAGGACTCATTGTACTGGACATATAGATGCTTTTTAGGTAGGTACCTTTTGCAGAAGTAGGCTTAAGCTTTACAATTGTAGCTATAAGCTCCTTCGCATTATCCGTTATTTGTTCAGGACTAAAAGATACTTTGCCAATGGCAGCATGAATGATTCCAAATTTATCTACTTTGAAATCAATCTTTCCCATTTTCACATCTGTAACTGCTTTTCCAACTTCCATAGAAACTGTCCCACTTTTTGGGTTTGGCATAAGGCCTCTGGGTCCTAAAACCCTACCAAGTTTACCAACTTTACCCATAACTGAGGGCATAGTAATAATTACGTCGATATCGGTCCAACCATCTTCGATCTTTTTAATATAGTCGTCCAATCCAACATAATCAGCTCCTGCTGCTTTTGCCTCCTCTTCTTTATCTGGAGTGCATAAAACAAGAACCTTAACCTGTTTACCTGTTCCGTGAGGTAATGTTACAACACCACGTACCATCTGGTTAGCCTTCCTTGGGTCAACTCCAAGCCTGATATTGAGATCCACTGATGAATCAAATTTTGTGCTTGTTATTTCTTTTACCAAAGAAGAAGCTTCTCTCAGAGTGTAAACCTTGCCTAGTTCCAGTTTCTCTATAGCTGACTTCCTGTTTTTTGTTAATTTAGTCATCGTACTAATTTGTTAATTGTTTGAAGGGAATGCACCTTTAACGTCAATTCCCATACTCCTTGCAGTTCCGGCTACCATCTTCATTGCTGAATCTAATGTAAAGCAATTCATGTCAACCATTTTCGCCGTAGCTATTCCCTTAACCTGTTCCCAGGTAATGGAGGCTACTTTTACACGATTTGATTCAGCTGACCCTGACTTTAGTTTAGCTAATTCCAGCAACTGAACCGCAACCGGCGGAGTTTTAACAATAAAATCAAATGACTTATCACCGTAAACAGTAATAATAACAGGTAATAATTTACCTGCCTGTTCTTGTGTTTTGGCATTGAATTGTTTACAAAAGTCCATGATGTTAACGCCTTTTGAACCCAAGGCCGGTCCTACTGGAGGGGATGGGTTGGCGGCTCCGCCACGAATCTGCAATTTTATCAAGCCGAGTACTTCTTTTGCCATGATTTACATTTGTTTTTCAGATTTCCGGTTTTCAATCCAACTTCTTATAATATATAGGAAGCATTAAGGGGATATATATTATTGGGATTGAATATTTTTAAATAATTTAACTTTCTTTTTCCACTTGCATAAAACTTAATTCGAGAGGTGTTTTTCTTCCGAAAATTTTCACCATAACTTTAAGTTTCTTTTTCTCCTCATTAACCTCTTCAATAACTCCGGTAAAGCTATTAAAAGGTCCATCGACCACTTTCACGGTTTCACCAACAAAAAACGGAACATTTATCTCCTCATCTGTTGCGGCTAATTCATCTACCTTTCCTAAAATACGATATACTTCACTTTGACGTAAAGGGGTAGCTTCTTCTTCACCTTTTGAACCAAGGAATCCTATAACATTAGGAATATTTCTTAATATGTGGGGGATTTCGCCTACTAATACGGCTTCAATCAGCACATAACCAGGGAAATAGTTTCTTTCCTTACTAATCTTTTTCCCGTTACGAATTTGATATACCTTTTCAGTAGGAATTAATACTTGCGAAACATAGTCTTGCAATCCAAGACGAGATATTTCACTTTCAATATATTCCTTTACTTTTTTCTCCTTACCACCAATGGCACGAAGAACAAACCATTTCTTATCGATCTCGCTCATTTTGATTGATTAACCTCCAAAAGACCCGTAAATTAACCCAAGGGCATTCTGGAAACCATAGTCCATAATCCAGATTATTATTGAAATTATACCAGTTGCAACCATTACAACAACTGCGCTGTTTTGTAACTCTTTCCAAGTAGGCCAGGTTACTTTATGGATTAGTTCGTTAAAAGATTCTTGAATATAATTCTTAATTTTTCTCATTTCGAATAGGTTTGCACGGGAGGAGCGACTCGAACGCCCGACACCTGGTTTTGGAGACCAGTGCTCTACCAACTGAGCTACACCCGTAAGTTGCGCCTTAATCTCCAAAGTATTCAGCGACAAAGCAACTTCTCTAGCACTTAAACACATAAAGTTCAGGCATAAAATGCCTGAACCAAATGTATGTTGTTAAAAATAAATTACTCAACAATTTCAATTACCTGTCCGGCACCAACTGTTCTACCACCTTCACGAATAGCAAAACGAAGTCCTTGGTTGATAGCAACTGGGTAAATCAAGTTTACAGTAATAGTAACGTTATCACCAGGCATAACCATTTCTGTTCCTTCAGGAAGGGTAATTTCACCTGTTACGTCAAGAGTTCTCAAATAGAACTGTGGACGATATTTATTATGGAATGGAGTATGACGTCCACCTTCTTCTTTTTTCAACACATAAATTTCAGCCTTGAAAATGGTATGAGGGTTAATAGAACCAGGCTTGGAAATAACCATACCTCTTTTGATGGCTGTTTTTTCAATGCCTCTAAGTAAAATACCAACATTATCGCCAGCTTCACCTCTGTCAAGAATCTTACGGAACATCTCAACACCTGTACAAACAGATTTCAATCTATTTGCTCCAAGACCAATAATTTCTACTGGATCACTGGTATTAATAACACCTGTTTCAATTCTTCCGGTTGCTACAGTTCCTCTACCTGTAATAGAGAATACGTCTTCAACTGGCATAAGGAAAGGTTTTTCCATATCCCTTGGAGGAATTGGAATAAAAGTGTCAACAGCATCCATAAGCTCAATAACTTTCTCTTCCCATTTTGCTTCTCCGTTCAATGCACCAAGTGCAGAACCGTGAATAACAGGAGCATTATCTCCATCAAATTCGTAGAAATCAAGAAGTTCACGAATTTCCATTTCAACAAGTTCGAGTAGTTCAGGATCGTCAACAAGGTCAACTTTGTTCAGGAAAACAACAATTTTAGGAACGTTAACCTGACGTGCCAACAGGATGTGTTCACGAGTTTGTGGCATCGGACCATCAGTACCAGCCACAACAATGATTGCACCGTCCATTTGGGCAGCACCAGTAACCATGTTCTTCACATAGTCGGCGTGACCAGGACAATCAACGTGAGCATAGTGACGGGTTGCTGTGGAATACTCCACGTGAGCAGTATTAATTGTAATACCTCTCTCCTTTTCTTCCGGAGCATTGTCAATAGAATCGAAAGATCTGATTTCAGACCATCCTTTTTTTGCTAAAACCTGGGTGATTGCAGCAGTTAGGGTAGTCTTACCATGATCAACGTGACCGATTGTACCAATGTTTACGTGAGGTTTGGACCTATCAAATTTTTCTTTAGCCATAACTCAAATATTAATTATTAATTTTATTAAACATACATTTTTTATTCATTCTTCTATACTGAGCCAATGTCGGGAATTGAACCCGAGACCTCTTCCTTACCAAGGAAACGCTCTACCCCTGAGCTACATCGGCAGGAACTCAGAGAGATTTTTCACCCCTACCTTTAAGAACTGTCTTAAAAAACAGCTCAACAATTGAGCGAGAAACGAGATTCGAATGCCGTAAATCCAAAATCAAAGATTGTTGGATTTCCGAGCATCCTCGAATTGAAATGAAATTGAAAATTTCGTTCAATTCGGGACTCGCGACCCTGCATCATTATCCTCAACGAACTAGAGCGAGAAACGAGATTCGAACTCGCGACCCCAACCTTGGAAGGGTTGTGCTCTACCAACTGAGCTATTCTCGCGTTGAAATATTTTCAAAAAAACTCGTGGGGAGAGAAGGATTACTCGACCGGTAGGTCTTCGTGAGCTCGTCCGAAAAAACGGACTCGGTTCAAACCTCCAAAGTCGTAATCTATACTCAACCTTTCAAAAAACTCGTGGGGAGAGAAGGATTCGAACCTCCGAAGTCGTATGACAGCAGATTTACAGTCTGCCCCAGTTGGCCACTTTGGTATCTCCCCAATATTTTAAAGAGCGATATTATATTACTTTGAGCAGATACGTCAGCAGATTTATCCCGAACCCTCGGGACCCCAGTTGGCCACTTTGGTATCTCCCCAATATTTTAAAGAGCGATATTATATTACTTTGAGCAGATACGTCAGCAGATTTATCCCGAACCCTCGGGACCCCAGTTGGCCACTTTGGTATCTCCCCAAAAATAAAAACCATTAAAAGAACACGGCTTTTGAGCCGATGGAGGGATTCGAACCCCCGACCTGCTGATTACAAATCAGCTGCTCTGACCAACTGAGCTACATCGGCTTATCAGCTTTTCAGAGACAATTACCCTCCGAAAACGGTTTGCAAATGTATGAAATATTTTAGTTAAACAAAAAAAATATTTATGATTTTTTAAAAAGCTTTTTATTCTGTTAAAATAAGTCAATAAAATCAGACATTTCGGTATTAAATACTACAACTAAAATTAAATAAAATACTTATACAAGTGATACTTACAATCCGATATAAATTTTTAAAACTAAATTCGATGACAAATAAAAACCGCCTAATAAAATCAGGCGGTTTTTTCAATATTAGATTTTCAAACCGGCCTCTGTTTTCTCTTGGCTTTATTTAATTGCTTCTTTAAAGCTTCGACACACAGGTCTGTAGCCTCTTCAAAAGTTTTACACTGCTTTTTTGCAAAGATTGGATTCCCGGGTATCTCTAGCCTGATCTCAACAATTTTATTGTCTTTGTCATCAACATTCTCAAGCCTTAAGAAAACTTCTCCTTTAATAATGTCTTCATAAAACTGCAATAGCTTATTAACTTTTAGGTCAATAAAATCGAGCAATTTTGAATCTGCATCAAAGTGAATGGAATGAACTTTTAAATCCATAATTTACCTCCTTTTTCTAATCGGCTCTGGGATGAGCCTTGTGATATATTGATTTTAACTTTTCAAAACTGTTATGCGTATAAATTTGAGTTGCTGCCAAATTGGAATGCCCAAGCAATTCTTTAATTGCGTTCAACTCAGCCCCCTTATTTAATAAATGAGTAGCAAAACTGTGTCGAAGCACATGAGGACTTTTCTTCTCCTGCGTAGTGACAAAGTTCAGGTACTTATTTACAATACTATAAATCATTCTGGGATATACTTGTTTACCTTTTTTTGTTAAAAATAAAAACTGAGTTTCGATGTCCTGAAAAGTTTCTTTCCTCAGGCTAAGATACGAATAAACCATCGATAATAATTCATCTGTGACAGGAATTATCCTTTCTTTATTTCTCTTTCCAATGACTCTTAGCTGCCTGAGTGGAAAATTAAAAGAATTAAGGTTCAGATTGATAAGCTCAGCGCGGCGAATACCTGTTTGAAAAAATATTTCAATGATCAGTTTATTTCTTTTGCCGGAAAAATCATCACCAAAATCATGCTGATTGAGAAAATTATTAATATCTTCATTCTCAACAAATACAGGTAAATTCTTTCTTAATTTCGGCTTAATAACGACATCTACAGGATTATTTTTAATAACACCCTTCTTTATAAGAAATTTTGAGTAAGAGCGTAAACTGGATAGTTTTCTGTGCGCGCTTCTGTTCGACAGACCAGACTCTATCATACTGATCATCCAAAAGCGAATCAATCTGGAATCTGGCAGGGATTTAATGCCATGGAATTCGGAACAATATTGATCGTATTGATCCAAATCATTTTCGTATGCAAGAATTGTATGATCCGAATATCGCTTTTCAAAGCGCAAATAGGAAATGAAATTTTCTTTATACATCATGTGCAGGATATTTAAATCCATGCATTCTCCTGTATAAATAAACCGGGGAAACTATTCTTCTTCCTGCTGCAACTTCTGCACATAAACAGCACGAAGTGTCTTTTGCCTGTTCTTAATCGAAGGCTTAATAAACGCCTGGCGAACCCTAAGTTCCTTTATAACACCAGTTCTCTCAAATTTTCTTTTGAACTTTTTGAGTGCTCTTTCAATGTTCTCACCTTCTTTTACCGGAATAATTATCATAATATAAATTCATTTTTTTATGAGCGGCAAATGTATGAATTCAAAAACTCTTTTTCAAATAAAATGATAAAAAAATATTTCATCTTTATTTTTTTCAAAATTGCCACTTGTAATAAAATGATATACAGAAGATTACAAAATAAAGTCTTTATTATCTTAAATTATAAATATATGAAATTTATCTCAACTTTACTATTAATAAGTGTGAAAAAAACTTAAATTTTCCTTATTCTTTTAAATATGGAAGTATTTTCTTAAGTGTAGAATCTGGTAAAATCATGTTTTCTATAAATTCATTCATTCTTATTTTTGAGTTTTTATATTGTCTGTATTTCATTATCAGATTCACCTGAGTCTTATTTAGATATGGATGCCTTAAGAAATCAGAGTACTCAGAATTATTTAAAGATAAGGACTGGATTTTAAGTGTGTCCACTGTCAAAGCAGAATTTAACGACTCGTAAAGTGAATCGTTCATTTCATAGACATTCCATAATTGCTTCATAGAATAGTACCCTCCCAACAATTGTCTGAAATTTAAGATCCTGCCTGTTATCTTAGGATTCCCACCGGTTAACTTAATTAAATCTTTATAGAGTATGCTATTCAGATCCGATTCAATAGCTAATGGTTTATCATTTAGGTTATCCATTGTCTGGGCTTTGATTTCAATATTTGTATCAGCAGATTTAATCTCTATCCAGGGTTCGAGTTTCTCAAATAAATCCTCACTTAAACCGTAAAGAACTTTTAAATCTGATGGAACGACGAACTTTCCTCCAGCTTTGCGGTATTTTAAGAGATTAGATGCAATTCTATTATCTAATCCCAGCTTTGACAGCTGGTCTTTGTCAATGGTATTTGGATCAAAAAAGAAGAGATCAGGTTCTTGGGTTTCCTTACTTTCAAACTCTTTTTTAGAATGCTTCTCAGCTATTCTTAGTTTTGAAATAAAATCCTGATTTTTTCTAAGAATTTCATGATTTACCATATAATCAAACGAATCTGGAGAACTCAAAGAAGACCTTATAATTATGGAAATAAATAATAGAATTATAATAAAATAAAGAGGCCCGAGCTCTTTAACAGAATAGTTAAAATACTCTTTCAGGAATTTTATCATGCATAAATTTACAACAGAGCACTGCAATATTTTTGCAGTAGTCATAAAATTCCAAATCCCGTTCGTTTCAAAAGATTTTTTCGCATTCCAGATTTTTACGAATGGTAAAATTCTTGAATTAGCAGGATATCCGTGAGAAGATTACATTAAGCCTAAGCCGTAAATAAAAACAGCAGTAATAGCTATTGGAGCCAGAAACTTAATAATAAACATAAAGACTGAGATGATTCTTATTTTTAGTAATCCACCATTGCTTATTTCATCAAGTACATTTTTTCTACCAAGGTACCAGCCTGCAAACAAGACTATAAAAATAGCACCCAGCGGTAAAAGTATATTGGCTGAGAGATAATCGAACCATCCAAATATTGTCTTATCCAATAATTTATACTTAGCGAGCGGACCAAAGGAAAGGGTTGCAAAAATCCCAACAACAGAAATGGCTACAGAACCAATAATGGTTGCCTTCTTGCGGCTAAGATTTAATTCTTCAGAAAAATAGGCTACCACAACCTCAAGTACAGATACTGTTGATGTAAGAGCTGCAATGGCTAAAAGCGTAAAAAATAATATAGCGAAGAAATATCCTCCGGGCATTTGCTGAAAAATATTCGGCAGTACAATAAATACCAAACCTGATCCTTCAGCAGGATCAATATTGAAAGCAAAAACGGCAGGGAATATCATAATCCCTGCTAAAATGGCAATAAAGGTATCTATGGCGGAGACTTGGAATGCCGTTCTGGGAAGATTATTTGATTTATTAATGTATGAGCCATAGGTTATTAAAGTTCCCATTCCTATACTTAGGGAAAAAGCAGCTTGTCCAAGTGCGTCGAGAACAACACTCCAGCTTATTTTGGAAAAATCGGGTTTAAACAAAAATATGAGTCCTTCCCTTGATCCTTCCAGAGTAAGCGAACGAACACTAATTATAATTATTATAAGCAATAGAATCGGCATAAGGACTTTTGTATATTTTTCTATCCCATTCTTTACACCGGAGAATACAATATATCCGGTAAGGAACATAAATATAAATTGCCAAAAAACTGGTCTGAAGGGGGCAGCCTGAAAGCTTTCAAAAGAATTCTTTAATTCAACTGATGATTTCCCACTAAATCCGTTGGTAATTGACTCATAAAGGTATTCCAGTGTCCAACCGGCTATAGTACTATAAAATGCAAGAATTAAAAATGCTGCAACTATCCCCATTAATCCAATCAGATACCAGGGTTTACCAGGAGCAAGCTTCTTAAATGATCCTAATGCATTTCTTTGCGCGCGACGACCAATAGTGAATTCAGTCAACATTACCGGAAATCCTATTGCAAGAATAAAACCCAGATATATTAGCAAGAATGCACCGCCACCATTTTCACCCAAAACATAGGGGAATCTCCATATATTTCCGAGACCCACGGCAGAACCGGCAGCTGCAGCTATTACACCTATTGTACTTCCAAAACTATCTCTTTCTCCGGCAGGAATTGTCACCATTATCGTAGATTTAATGAAGCGCAATTATAGTGAATTAAAAAATTAAAAAAAAAGAAAAGTTGAATGCTTCTAATACATGAAAAGAATAAGCTAAAATTCATCCTCCAGCCTGGCGGCCTTTTTTTGCTCCTTATTGATCGTGCGAATTTTCTTATTGTTTTCACTTTTTTCTTTGAATTTCCTGGCCTGAGAAGCTTCACTGGCATCAATAACTCTGCCAAAGCGGTAACCGGCAAAGAAATTCAGGTAAAAAAACTGGTTGGTTTCCATGGCCATGATGGGTATGTTTTTAGGGAAGATATCAGCGCCTATGCCAAATTCAAGTGCATTAATACTTTTATTGTCCTTTGAATATTCAAAATTGAATCCAAATTTCCCAGAAGCTCCCGGTATAAAAGAAATTTCGTTCACACCCTTTAAAAAGGAGGCTTTTCCATAAATATTAGTTTGATGAACGGAAGTGGAAAATTTTTCAACTTTGGTATATACTTCCCATGGGACACCGGTGGCATAGAGAATTTCGTAATATATGGGTTTAAGAATACCAATCGTGGGGCCTATGGTATAAAAATACTTCACAGAAATACCACTCGCATCATTTTTTCTGTATACTTCAGTTTGTTTGCCCCATTGAGCTTTTATTTCCAGGAAATTATTCGTTTTACCAAAAACAAAACCCTTATTCGTATAATAACTATTGGAAATCTTTATTTCCTTTGGATTTTTAAGGGTGAGTAATTCTATTTGATACAAACTGTGATTTCTTGCATTAATTCGCTTTGCAAAGCTAAAGTCACCCTGAAGCCCGTTAGAGTTCAAAAAAACACCAAAACTTCTTTCGTTTTTATAGAGAATTTTTGCCTGTGTATCTAATTCACCTTGCGAAAATGCTGTGGCAGATAAAAGACTAAGAAAAACTATTGGGATAATATAATTAAATATCCTTTTCATATGAATAACAATCAAATTCCCTTCCCTTTAAAAAATGTGAATCATACCTTCTTAAAAGGATAACTTTCAATTGAAAAATCGGATTGTCCCAATTCCTATTTATAAAATAAGCTGGAAATTTACTACCTATGGAACTTAAAAAACAATTCCAAAAAAGCCAGCAGCCTAATATTCATTTAAATTCATCCCAAATATCGCAAACAATTATTGCAACCAATCTACCTGGAAAAGCCGAAGATTAATTGCAATTAAAATAAATTTGCATAAAAAAAGATCTTATCCTTCGTAATTTTCAGGTTGTTCTTGATCTTCCTGACTGTAAGCAGGACAAGCTTTTTTATTACATGAAGTAAATAATAAACCTAAGGCAAAAACAATTACCAGTATAAAACTGAACTTTTTCATAGTAAACAATTCGTTAAACAATTAATTATTAGGAACGCGTGCAATATACAAAAAAAACCGCATCTTTTAATTTCCGAACAGAAAATTAACTATCATTTAAATTATAATCAAAAAGACTGCCAAAGACAGTCTTTTTGATAAATTATTTTTATTTTATTGCAATTGGGGAACTCTGTCGGGAGTCCATTGTATTTTTTCCATATCCAATTTGGATTGGAAATCATTAATTTTTCCGTTAAGCTCCTTAATCTTTTCTAAAACCGGAGGAAACTCCTCGATAATAATTTTATATCCTTCTTCCATAGAGCCAGTAACGCCATGGGTTGATCCCCACGATGAATACAATACAGAGTTTAATCTGCTATTTAAGGGCATATCGATCCGGTCTAATTCCTCCCAGCTCGCTTTTGCTTCAGGACCATCGAAAGCAAATAGAATATCCTTTAATTCCAGCTCCATTTTCTTCAATTCGCTCATCATTTCTATGGTTCCATTTGAAGAAACAAGTACAGTTTGCCTCATTTTAATAACCTTCTCCAAATCATCTTCCGTAAGCTGCTGAGCCCCTCTCATAACTCTTACCAGATCAGATAATTTGCCCGAAAATGCAAGGACTTCATCCCTGTCATCTCTCTCAAGTGTTGCATTATTTAACATCTTAGCTTCGAACTCAACCGCTTCTGATAATGGAAGTAATTCATCTCTGACAATCATATCCATTTTCACCTTGTATTTACCAGGAGTAGCAAGCATTCCACCACCCCCACTTCTTCCACGGCCCGATCCGGATTGAGCACCGGCAACGGGTGTGAATTTCACTTCTCTCATTCGAACTGGCATTGGACTATCATACCTCAAATCCCACACAACCCTATTAATTCCTTTTGAAGGTTTTGAGGTAATTTTCCTAATCACATTCCCCTGAAGATCCATTATAGTAAATAAAAGGTAAGGCGAATCTTCATTTTGTTCTTTAAGTAATTCATCCTGACCAGGCTGAGGAATTGGTTTTTTATCTTCAAATAATTTTTTCTCCTTTTCTGTACGTTGCTGCTTAAGCGTTTTGGGAGTATCTTTTAAATAATAAGTAAAACTTGCTCCAAAGTCCGGATTCTCTGCATAAAACAGCGCTGCACCCTGACCATATTTTGCGCCGGTCTGTAGATACATCAATGCATCTTTTATGGAAAAGATATGAGCTTCTTTCTTAAGAATATCTCTGTTATCAGCAAGCTCGCGTAATGGTGTATAATCGTCAAGAATAAAGAATCCCCTGCCAAAACTTGCAAGTACCAGATCATTTTCCCTTTCCTGAATGCTTATATCTTTTATAGCAATGGTAGGTATGCCCGATGATAATTTTACCCATTCAGCCCCACCGTCAATGGAGAAAAATACTCCAAATTCAGTACCTGCAAATAGCAAATTCTGGTTTACATGGTCTTGCTGCAGTGTATGAACGGTTCCCCGGGCCGGTAAATTATTTGCAACAGGAGTCCATGTTAAGCCTTTATCTGTACTCTTGAAAACATAGGGTTTGAAATCATCCCTCTTATGATTATCGAAAGACACATAAACTACATTTGCATCAAATTTTGATGGCATAATATCGCTTACATAACTAAAATCGGGTACCCCATCAATGTGACGAATTTGTCTCCAGCTTTTTCCACCGTTTTCTGTAATTGAGATAACTCCATCATCTGTACCCGCGAACAGAAGGTCTTCCTGAACCGGAGATTCATCCAAAGATACACCGGTTCCCCAAAGACTTGTTGAAACATCTTTGGCCACGGCATCAATACTCCAGAAATGGTCCATTACCGGCCAGGTATTTCTGTCAACCTGTGAAGTAAGATCCCCTGAAATAACCTTCCAGCTTTCCCCTCTGTCGTCTGAACGTAATACTTTATTGGCAAAAGTGTATAATCTGGTATTTGAATGTGGACTTATTATAAGTGGAGTATTCCAGTTCCATTTATATGATTTTTCCCCTTTTTCAGGTATGGGTTTAATTCTCAACGTCTCTCCCGATTTCTTATCGTATCGTGCCATATTCCCGTATTGTGACTCGCAGTAAACTATATTGGGATCGGAGGGATCAATTTGAGCCCAAAAACCATCCCCACCCAGAATAGCTTTCCAGTCTTCATTGCTTACACCCTCTGAACAGGTGTTTTGTGATGGCCCACCCAAGGTGTTATTGTCCTGAGTTCCACCGTAAACATTGTAAAAGGGATAGTCATTATCAACCTGTACCCTGTAAAACTGAGTTACAGATAAATTACTTTTAAAAATCCAGTTAGATCCTGAATCGTAAGTCTCATAAACTCCACCATCACCACCAATCATAATATGATTTGTATCCTTAGGATCTATCCACAATGCGTGATCATCAACATGACGACCTTCAAGTCCTAAAGCTGTCCATGTTTTCCCGCCGTCGACACTCACCTGAGAAACGGTTTCGGTAGAATACACTTTATTTACATCAACCGGATCGCAAAATATTTCATTATAATACTGACCGCTGGATGAATAGCTGCTCATTTTTTGCCATGACTCCCCTCTGTCTGAAGATCGGTAAAAACCACTATTTCCTTCACCGGCTTCAACTATGAGATATAGAACATTATTATCGACAGGAGATATATCTATCCCCATTCCACCCAAATCGCCGGAAGGTAATCCTTTTGTAATCTTTCTCCAGGATTCGCCTTTATCGGCTGACTTATACACAGCACTTTCAGGGCCACCGCCAATTTTACTATAAACATGCCGACGTCTTTGTTCTGTGGTAGCATAAAGTACATTATTATCTGCCGGATCCATAATAATATTGTTGGCACCAGTATTTTCACTGATATCCAAAGTCTTTTTCCAGGTCTTTCCACCATCTTTGGTTTTGTAAATTCCTCTGTCGCCACCCGGTCCCCAAACACTTCCTTCAGCTGCCACCAAAACAATATCAGAATTTTTTGGGTCTATTACAATTCCCCCTATCTGACGGCTTTCTTTCAATCCCATATTTTCCCAGTTCTTACCTCCATCAAGACTTTTATAAACACCGTCTCCGTATCCCAGAGCTCTTTGATGATTATTTTCACCTGTTCCCAGCCATAAAACATTATGGTTAGTAGGATCCATTTCTATAACGCCCGTAGAATAACTACCATATTTATCAAAAATGGGTGTAAAAGTTGTACCGTTATTTATAGTTTTCCATACGCTACCTGAGGCAACTGCCACATAATATTCACTATGATTATCAGGATTAACTGCAAAGTCGGCAATCCTTCCGGATGTAAAAGCCGGACCAATATTTCTAAATTTGAGTCCGGAAAAAGTACTGCTCTTTAATGAATCATTTTTCGATGTCTCTGGTTTAGCTTTCGCAGTGCTTTGCAAGGAAAAGGAAGCAAAAAGCAAAACTGAAAGGAAAAATGATACATAGCTCAATTTTATATTCATAATTGTTATTTGTTGGGTTAATATTAAAATCAAGCTGTTAAATTAATCATATTTTGCAAAACATTATAGAAATACTTTCAAATTATCCATGCCGCAAACCCAATTAACTATTTTCCAAAACCAGATAAAACTGCTACTTTTGAATATTAAAAGTCAAGAGTCTTGCACTCTAAGCTATAAAATTTGAAAATAAATTAATCACAATATATTTCCCATGATCGACACCATTTTTAACCATCGCTCTGTACGTAAGTACAAATCAGACAGTATTCCTTCGGCAATACTCGATAAAATCCTGGAGGCCGGATCCCGGGCTTCCACAACCGGAAATATGCAGGTTTATTCTGTAATTGTAAGCAGTGATCAAGCACAAAAAGAAAAACTCTGGGAAGCCCATTTTAAGCAGGATATGGTATTATCGGCTCCTGTTCACCTGACATTTTGCGCTGATTTCAATCGTTTTAGTGAGTGGTGCAACCAACGA
This sequence comes from Bacteroidales bacterium, assembly GCA_021740585.1. Lineage (GTDB taxonomy): Bacteria > Bacteroidota > Bacteroidia > Bacteroidales > JAGLSB01. The sequence goes on along the minus strand of JAIOZM010000032.1, from coordinate 24,294 downwards.
GAAGCAGAACCGGGATACGACAATTTTCTTTCATTTATAACAGCTGCCATTGATGCGATCCTTGCCTCCCAGAATGTGATTCTGGAAGCTGAAGCTCACGGATTGGGAGGCTGTTATCTTGGCACAGCCACTTATAATGCAGATAAGATTATTGAAATCCTCGACTTGCCAAAATTGGTGGTCCCGGTAGCTGCTATTGTTTTAGGCTACCCTGATGAAAATCCTCCCCTGACGGATCGACTCCCTTTAGAGGCTGTTGTTCATTATGAGAAATATAAATCCTTCACACCAAAAAGAATCAATTCCATTTATAGGCAGAGGGAAGAATCAACAGAAACAAAAAGCTTGCTAGAAATTAACAGGAAGAAAACCTTAGCTCAAATCTTTACTGAAAATAGGTATACAAAAGAGAACAATGAGTTTTTCTCCAAAAAATACCTGGATGTAATCAGAAAACAGGGATTTGGTTTCCCCGAATAATTGGATTTGGGTGAAGCGGGGAAGTGATAAGAAATATGTTTTTGAGTCAGATAGTTCTGATAATTAAGAACTTCGGGCAGGGTGTTGAGGAGATACTAAGCTGTTGTAGGATGCCGGGCGCATTGATCAGTTAATTCCTCTCACCCAGATACCCCATCGAGACCCCAATTACCCGATCAGACTTTGGCGTCAAAATCAAGACCCAGTTCATCTGAAACAGCTTTAATATCAGCTATTACAGCAGGAATAACCGGAATACCTTCTTTCCGCAACTGTTGTTCTTTTCTGTATTCCAGTTCACCAGGAATTAGTATTTCGGTTTGATCCGGTGCCGGTTTTGAATTTTTAATGGTATCTATCCATTCGTCCATTTTGGCTTTAAATTCTTCAGCAGGCCTGAAAGCATCGATTCTCATGGCTCCGAAAAAGTGACCCGTTCCTTCCCCAACCCTTTCATTTGTTGGAGGCAGATATCCTACAAACGGGGGTACAAATGGACCAAAATTCGCTCCTGAAAGTACTCCTGAAAGGATGTCAACCATTGAACTTAAAATATAACCTTTGTGGCTGCCATGTTCATAATCGCCACCCAAAGGTAACATGGTGCCACCTTCTTTTATAATATCTGGATTATGGGATGGATTGCCATCTTTATCCTGAACAAATCCATGCGATACTTCCAATCCCTTTTTTGCAGCAACAGTTAGTTTGCCATGAGCCACCGGAGTGGTGGCAAAGTCGGCCAGAAATGGAAGATGTCTTTTTGTAGGGAATCCAACAGCAATAGGATTTGTACCCAGCATTCTTGAAATTGAAAAGGTTGGTGCAAGCAATGGATTTGCATTGGTAACCGAAAATCCTATCATATCTTTTTTAAGAGCCATGGAAGGATAATAACCTGCAATGCCATAGTGATTCGAATTTTTTGTAGCCACCCAGCCTGTTCCCACTTTCTCGGCTTTTTCCATAGCAATTTGCATTGATCGGGCGCCTACCACCATTCCAATACCTCCATCACCATCAACAACAGCTGTACTCATGGTTTCGTGAACAATTTTTATATTTGGATGCAAATTTACCCGTCCTGATTTCCATAAATTATAATAATCTTTAATCCGGATTACTCCATGGGAGGAAAAACCTCTTAATTCAGCCTCCATAAAAACATCTGTTGAAATGGCAGCATCTTCAACACTGCAACCCATTTTTATAAAGAATTGCTGAGTAAAATCTCTTAGGTATTCGTAAGTATATATTGGATTCATTTAATGCGATTTTTTAATTTCTATGAACAATTGTTGCTGTGGCTTGAGCTGTTGGCATAATAACAATATCATTTAAATTTACATGAGCTGGTCTTTGAAGAGCAAAAAGAACCACTTCAGCTATATCCTCTCCGTAGAGAGGCGTTAAACCCGAATAAACATTGTCGGCTCTACCTTGGTCTCCCTTAAATCTGACAAGGGAAAACTCAGTATCTACCATGCCTGGGGCAATATTTGTGACCTTTATTCCATCGTGTACAAAATCGATTCGCATGGCTTTAGAAAGTGCATCAACCGCATGTTTGGTTGCACTGTAAACATTCCCGTTTTCGTACACTTCCTTACCGGCAATAGAAGCAATATTTATAATATGGCCTTGTTTTTTCTTAACCATTATGGGTGAAACAGACCGGGTAATATATAATAATCCTTTTATATTCGTGTCTATCATCCTTTCCCAATCGTCGATTACACCATCGTTAATATGACTTAATCCAACTGCCAATCCGGCATTATTTATAAGAACATCAATATTTTCCCATTCTTCCGGCAATGACAGAATTGCATTTTCAACCTCAGATTGACTGCGAATATCAAAATTCAGACATAATACATCCGTCTCATTTTTCAGAGATTTTTTAAGCTCTTCAAGCCTGTCGAGACGTCGTCCTGTAAGTATAAGCTTAAAATTATTTTTCGCAAGAATTTTGGCAATGGCCTCACCAATTCCAGCTGTTGCACCTGTAATAAGTACAATTTTTTTCATTACTTAGCTTTTTAAAATAATCGTGCAAAGTTAATATGTTTCGCTAAATATGAGAATCTTTAAAACTTAATCGCTAATATTCTTTAAATTCGCGCTCTCAATTTACGTAGAATATGGAAGTAAAACCATTTGAAGACCAATCGGGCACCCGAAAAGAACAGGTAAGAGACATGTTTAATGAAATAGCTGGAAGCTATGATTTTCTGAATCATTTTCTCTCATTCAATACAGATAAAAGCTGGCGAAAAAAGTTAGTAAGGAGAATAAAAAAAGAAATTGACGGCAATACCGGTGTTGCTATTTTAGATATAGCCACAGGAACGGGAGATTTGGCTTTCGCCCTGTCTGAAATTCCAGGTACTATTGTAACCGGAATCGACATATCGGTCGAAATGCTCAATGTAGCACGGAAAAAGGCGCTATCGCGTAAATCTCAAATAGAATGGACGGAAGGCGATTCTGAGGAATTACCTTATGAGAATGATAAATTTGATTTTGTCACTGTTGCTTTTGGGGTCAGAAATTTTGAAAATCTTAATAAAGGAATCGATGAGATTTACAGAGTTTTAAAAGATTCCGGGAAAGTATACATCCTTGAATTCTCTAAAGCAGACAAAGGATTATTTTCGACTGTCTATAATTTTTACTCCAAGACTATTTTGCCTAAACTAGCCTCAGTTTTTACGAGCGAACCCCGGGCATACACGTATCTTCCCAATTCGATTAATGCATTCCCAAGTGGCAGTGAAATGCTGGAAGAAATGAGAAAATCGGGTTTCAATGAATTGTCTGATCAAAAATTAACTTCTGGAATAGCTCGTATCTATAGGGGTGTAAAAGGAAATATCGAATAATTTTTATAATCGCTATTGATATACTATTTTTACGGAGCTTTCGTTTTGGTATAAAATCTAATAATTTGATTCGAATATTTTTCATAGTCTTAATTCTTCTGCCGGCAACACTATCTGCTCAGGTTAAAAAACCTCAAAATTTACCCGGCTATGACAATAAATTAATCCATTTTGGATTTACTGTTGGAGCTTCAACACAGGATTATCGTTTCAAAAGAAATTTTGATGATAATATTTATGCGAATTCAACAAATCCTATAAACAGTTTTGGATTGCAGGTAACCATCATTTCAGATTTGCGGTTGACAGACTTTGCCACTTTACGATTTTTACCCGGATTAGCCCTCGGACAAGGTACTATATCGTTTTATGAGTATGATAACTATGAAAATTTCAAGAAGCAGGATTTTGAATTAGCTGCTTTACAATTCCCCTTGCTGCTTAAGTTGCGAAGCCAAAGATTAAATAATTACCGACCCTATTTTATTGGTGGTTTAAATTATATGTACGACATGACCGGTATTAAGCAAAGCGACAGTGAAGTGCTCGTTGAACTTAAAAGAGGTAATCTGAGTCTGGAATTCGGCTATGGAATTGATTTATATCTTCAGTATTTTAAATTTGCTCCTGAAATAAAAGTTGGAATCGGATTAATGGATCTGGTTGACCGTGATACAACCAAGGGAATTCCTGAATATGTTAATTCCCTGGAGAGGATAAGTACCTATTACGTTATGCTAAATTTTCATTTTGAGTAATTTCTGTCTGCTTAGTTCAGACAAAACAATCCCAACCGAAATCCCCAGATTAAGTGATTCAGGGCCATTTTCAATAGTTGCACCCGGAATTCCAATCGCTTTTTGGCAATTTTTTTGAATTATTGTTGAGAGTCCATTCGATTCGTTCCCAAAGAACAGCATTCCTTTCTTCGGAAAAATAAAATTATAAATGTTCTCCCCTCCTAATACCGTTCCAATATTCTGGAAAGAGTTTTCATTCGTTGTTAACTTAAAAACCTCTTCAATGGGTAAATAAATTACCTTAACTCTGGCGATGCTCCCCATGGAAGATTGAATTACTTTCGGATTATATACATCAACACTGTCGGGACTGCAGAAGACTTTTTTAAATCCAAACCAATCTGCCGTACGAATAATAGTACCTAAATTCCCGGGATCCCTGATGCTTTCCAAATAAATATTAAATTCTTCAGTCCAGCCGGAATCTACTGAATATTCGGGCATTTTTAACTCCATTAGCACTTTGTCTGGTGATGACATACCAGATATTTTATTTAAATCGCCTTTGCTTATTTCAAAACAATTGAACTTCGAAGGAAAGCCCGGATTCTCTTTATAGAATTCATCTATAGCAAGTACTCGAATTACTTCCAAATGGGAATTTTGCACATGAAAAATTTCCTTCACCATTTTTTCGCCCTCAATTAAGAATACTTTATTAAGATTTCGGTATTTTTTTTGCTGCAATGATCTGAAATACTTTAGATGACTCTTAGATAATGGTTGAATTGTTGGCATTTTATTATAAATATGTTCACTCACTAAATCTATTGAAGGCGAAAAATGCTTATATTTCAAAGCACTTTCTAAAAATAATAGTTTTCTTACAGACACTAAGTATATTTGCACCTAATTTTGAAAATATAAATTTTGAAAATCAATAATTACCAGAGGAAATTGAAAAATTATATCCTATATATACTGTTTATTATAATTATTTTACCTTCCTGCATATCCACCAAATACATTGCTGACGGCGATTATTTACTTGAAAGCTACTCAATTAAATATGAAGGCGATAGGATTAAAAAAGAAGATCTTGAAAATTATATTCGTCAAAATCCAAATAAGACAATTTTAGGGATGAAGTTTCATTTGGGATTATATAATTTATCAAGAAATGAAGTAAAAGACGGTTTTATTGCCAATTGGCTGAGAACCATTGGAGAAGCCCCTGTTGTATATGATGAGTTCTATACTAAAAAAAGCAGCAGTCAAATGGAATTGTATCTGCAAAAGAAAGGTTATTTCAATGCCATCGTTAACGATTCAGTAGAGTATAAAAAAAAGAAGGCAAAAGTTATATATACTGTCAGCAGTAATGAACCATATAGAGTAAATGAAGTGAATTATACTCTGGAGGATACCAGTTTGTATTCTCTTATTAATACTGATTCGGGGAATTGTTTATTGAAAAAGGGTGAATTATTCGATGAAGACTTATTTACGCAAGAACGACAACGAATTGAAATTCTTGCGAGAAACTCCGGCTACTATTTTTTCTCCAAGGAATATGTTTTTTATAGGGTTGATTCCAGTTTGAATAGTAATGAGGTTAATATAGAAATTATTTTCAAAAAGTATAAAGAAGATATTGGAGGTGGAAGCTACATTGAAAAACCTCATCCATTGGCCCGAATTAACAATGTGTATATTCACACATTTTATCAGCCTAAATTAGCTTTAAGTAATTTCAGCGAATATGCTGCAAGTCTTGATACTATAGTGTATAATGGTATAAACATTGTATATAGTGATGCTGAAAACATCAAAAGTTCAATTGTCACAGAATCGAATTTTATACAACCCAACGATCTTTATAATCTGGAGAATGTTAATCGCAGTATAAGAAACTTATCAGCCTTGCATGCTTTCAGACTGGTTAATATAAATTTCAAAGAAACCGCAACTGTTGATGAGAATGGAGAAAAAATTCTCGAATGTGAAATACTACTAACACCATCAACACTTCAGTCTTTTACTGTTGAAGTTGAAGGAACAAATTCTTCAGGAAATATTGGCGCGGCAGGAAACTTGATTTATCAACACAGAAATTTATTTAAGGGAGCTGAGAATTTCAACTTAAGATTTAAAGGAGCTCTGGAAACCCTCAAAGAAAGCTATTCGTCTGATTTTGGGAATATGGTGGAAGTTGGATCTGAAATGAGGGTAAGTATTCCAAAGTTTATTCTCCCCTTTAAATCAGAACAATTTATTAAAAAATACAATCCAAGCACTACCGTCTCAGTCGCATATAATTTTCAGCGCAGACCCGATTATACCAGAACCATTGCAAATATCTCCTTCGGATACAACTGGAAAGGAAATAAATATCTTACACATATAATCAATCCCATAGAATTAAACTTTGTGAAAATTCCATATATGTCAGATGATTTCAGCACCTGGCTCGAAGGAAAATATATCTTTTATTCTTACCAGCCTCACTTAATTTCTGTTACAAACTACAGTCTGATTTACAACAATCAAAAAATTCAGAAAAATGCTGATTTTCAATATTTCAGATTAAATATGGAGTCCGCAGGAAATATATTATCCTCTTCCTATAAATTATTAAATGTTGATTCGCCAGATGGAAACTATGAGTTATTTAATACTGAATTCGCTCAATATTTAAGGGGGGATATTGACTTTAGATATTATAGTATAATCAATGAACATAATTCTATAGTATACAGGTTATTTGCCGGTGCAGGCATACCTTATGGTAATTCTAACGCTCTTCCTTTTGAAAAGAAATATTTTTCAGGTGGAGCCAATGGAATCAGAGCATGGCAGGTTAGAAATCTTGGACCGGGTTCATATATCGAAGAAATCACTACGACCTATCCGAATAAAACTGCCGACCTTAAACTTGAGGCTAATATTGAGTACAGATTTAAATTATTCTGGCTTCTCGAAGGGGCTTTATTTGTTGATGCTGGTAATATCTGGGCAATTAATTCCAGCGATGAAAGGGAGGGCGCTCTTTTTACAGGAAGTACTTTTTATAAAGAAATTGCTGTGGGTACCGGCATTGGTACCCGGTTCGACTTTTCTTTCTTTATTTTCAGGCTGGATTTGGGTATTAAAGCAAGGGATCCTATATTACCCCTTGGACAAAGATGGATAATTGGAAACCGAAAAATGACATCTGACGATTTTACGGTTAACATTGGTATCGGTTATCCGTTTTAAAGGAAATAATGATAAACTTGCTTCATAGGGGTTGCCTCAAATAAAAAGCATCCAGCAATAGTAACAAGTAATCATTCCACCTGGATTTGCCAAGCTCAGGTTACAATTTAAACATGAAACTTTTTTTATTATATCATCTAATTATAAAAATATTCAGCCTTTTATTTATATTTTTGCACAAAATTCAGACTTTTAAATTCTAATCGTAAATAAATTAATCATGTCTCAAAAAATTTTAGACCACGTTAAACCTGGAGTACTTTCAGGAAAAGATCTTCAGAAAGTGTTTCAAATTGCAAAAGACAATCAATTTGCCATGCCAGCTGTGAATGTTGTAAATACAAATTCAGTAAATGCAGTTCTTGAAGCCGCCAAAGAGGTTAACTCACCGGTAATGATTCAGTTTTCGAATGGTGGTGGTGTTTTCTATGCAGGAAAAGGATTGTCGAACGAAAATCAAAAAGCTGCCATCGCCGGATCTGTTTCAGGCGCCTTGCATGTTCATATGATGTCGGAGCTATATGGTATTCCTGTAGTTTTGCACACAGACCATGCTGCAAAAAAACTTTTACCATGGATCGACGGACTCCTTGATGCTGGAGAAAAGTATTTTAAACAACATGGGAAACCTTTATTCAGCTCACATATGCTTGATCTTTCTGAGGAACCTATTAAAGAAAATATAGAAATCTGCAAGAAATATCTTGCCAGAATGAGTAAAATAGGTATGACTCTGGAAATCGAACTGGGTGTAACCGGTGGTGAAGAAGATGGCGTTGACAATTCAGAAGTCGATAATTCATTATTGTACAGTCAGCCGGAAGATGTAGCCTATGCTTATGAGGAACTTGGTAAAATCTCACCAAACTTCACTATAGCAGCATCTTTTGGAAATGTTCATGGCGTATATAAACCTGGTAATGTAAAGCTTACACCTAAAATTCTGGATAATTCACAACAATATATTCAGAAAAAATACGGAACAGGAGAAAAACCAGTATTTTTTGTATTCCATGGTGGATCAGGATCAAGTCAGGCTGAAATCAGAGAAGCAATAGGTTATGGGGTAATAAAAATGAATATTGATACCGATACTCAATGGGCATTTTGGGATGGTGTGAGAGAATTTGAAAGTGCAAACCATGACTATCTTCAGGGCCAGATCGGGAATCCTGAAGGTGCCGACAAACCAAATAAGAAAAAATATGATCCAAGAGTTTGGCTGAGAGAAGGTGAAAAATCTGTGGTTGAAAGAGTAAAAGTTGCTTTTGAAGATCTGAATTGTATCGACAGACTTTAATAATTATCAAAGAGACGCATAGAACATTCGTCTTTTATTTAGTCTGATTACAAATCATAATAAAAAGTCTCACCTGTTGGGGAGACTTTTTCTTTTAAAGGAAGCGTAAATTAATTTCTTTACATAAATTTAACCTAAGGCCTTTTGTATTTTTTGCTTACTATCATTTTATTTTCTAATTTTGTGCTCCGATAAAACTACAAATAGAAAGTATTTCTAATAATATAATTATACATTAATTTTTAATCCTATGTCAAAAATAAAAGTTGGAATAAACGGTTTCGGAAGAATTGGTAGATTAGCCTTCAGAGCTGCAATGAAAAGAAGTGATATTGAAGTGGTTGGAATAAACGACCTTATCGATCTTGATTACATTGCTTATATGTTAAAATACGACACTGTTCATGGACCCTATGATGGTAAAGTTGAAATTAAAGGTGCTAAATTGGTTGTTGATGGCCGGGAAATTCGTGTTACCGCTGAACCTAATCCTGCAAATTTAAAGTGGAATGAAGTTGGAGCAGAATTCGTAATTGAAGCAACCGGATTATTCCTTACCAAAGAAAAAGTTGCAGGCCACCTTGCTGCAGGAGCTAAAAAAGTGGTTATGTCAGCACCTTCAAAGGATGATACCCCAATGTTTGTAATGGGTGTAAATCATAAAACTTATACTTCAGATATTCAGGTGGTTTCAAATGCATCATGCACCACCAACTGCCTTGCTCCTATTGCTAAAGTTCTTCACGATAATTTTGGTATTCTTGAAGGTCTTATGACAACTGTACACTCAACTACTGCAACCCAAAAAACTGTTGACGGACCTTCAGCAAAAGATTGGAGAGGTGGAAGAGCTGCTGCCGGAAATATTATTCCTTCCTCAACCGGTGCTGCAAAAGCTGTTGGAAAAGTAATCCCCGATTTGAATGGAAAACTTACAGGTATGGCATTCCGTGTACCAACCTTAAATGTTTCTGTTGTTGATCTTACCTGTCGCCTCGTAAAACCTGCTTCTTACGAAGCCATTAAGGCTGCTATGAAAGCCGCTTCAGAAGGAGCTATGAAAGGTATTCTTGGTTATACTGAAGACAGTGTTGTATCGAGTGACTTTATGACCGATCCAAGAACATCAATATTTGATGCAGAAGCTGGTATTTCACTAAACGACAATTTTGTTAAAGTAGTGTCATGGTACGACAATGAGTGGGGTTATTCAAATAAACTTCTGGACTTAATTGCTCACATGAACTCTGTAAAATAAAAATCCAAATGGATAAAAAAAAACCGCAGGCTTTCGACCTGCGGTTTTTTTATATACAAAGGTTTTAATAATACTCTATCAATTTCATAGGTAATTTAATGGTCGATTTGTAATGCATACCCAACTCCTGAATCGATTCATCATCCTCTTCATAATACCAATTGACAATACAGTCTTTTCCCTGATCATAATTAATTTTAAGTATTCTCAACAACTCAAGCATAAACTTGGAAGAGCCAGAATTAATATACTCAAGTTTAATGTCGCATCTCGTAATTTCTTCCGGATTCTTGTAATACTCCTTTAGAAGTTTAATTATACTATCATAGAATTCGTTTGGATCCTCAGGTATAGATCTCCCTTCAATTTTTAAGTAACCCTCGCTGGGTATAAAATGAACTTCAGGAGTATTGAACGTTTTTTTTAAAAGGTATTCTTCCATAATATAAATTTTACTCGTATCTCAATGCAATAATAGGGTCTTGTTTGGCTGCTTTAACGGCGGGAAAATATCCCGAAATAATTCCTACTAAAAAGCATAAAAAGACTCCTAAAAATATCCATAGCCATGGAATTATAAAAGGAGATTTTATTAACATGGAAACCAGATTGCCAATTAATATTCCTAAAATTATTCCAAATAAACCACCCAATTGCCCTATAAATATAGCTTCAAATAAAAATTGTTGCTTTATAGTTCCACTTTTCGCGCCCATTGCTTTTCGAATCCCGATTTCCTGGGTTCTCTCAGTAACAGACACTAACATTATATTCATTAATCCCACCACTGCACCGAAAAGTGTAATAATTCCAATAACAATGGCTGCAAAGTTAATCTTACTTGTGCTTTCAAGCAATATATTCACCAAATTATCACTCTTTGTAATATTAAAATCGCTTTCATCCGTGGGATCAAGATTTCTTACTATACGGAATACGCCCTCTGCCTCTCCTATGGCAGCTTCCTGAAGATGACTCTCCAAAGTTTTAACAGCCATGGAATAACCCATATTGGGTCTCGAATAATATTGCCTGACGTTTGTGTAAGGCAATAAACATATCTTATCCGAACTCATACCCATACTTGAACCTTTCGATTTCAGAACACCTATAACTTTATACTTTCCTCCGCCAATCGAAATAATTTTGTCAATAGGATCCTCATCTTTTTTAAATAGTATACTTTCTAATTCAGCTCCAATGATTGCATAATTTCTAAAATTTAAAACCTCATCCTTGTTAAAATTCCTACCCTTCTCAATTTCAAATCCACCCGTAGTCAAATAATTCTCATCAGTACCTATAACAGGTATGTTTGGATTGGTTTTCTTTGATTCAAATTTTACGGTAGCCATGCCCGAAGCCCATGTCCATATTGAAACAACGGCAGGGAACTCAAATTTATCTTTAAACTCCTGAGCCTGACGGTAAGAAATAAAACTATGATTTTTATTTCTGTATCTTTTATTCCCAATCTGAATATTCATACTTCTGCTCTCAATAGTGAAAGTATTGGCGCCCATCATGGTAAACTCATTGGTCAGGGAATTGGTAATTGAGTCAATAGCAGTTAGTATTCCAACCAGTGCCATTATTCCAAATGCAATAATTGAAATGGTAAGCGCAGACCTCAAACGATTTGTTTTTATCGTCTGTACGGCTAGTTTTATGTTCTCTTTTAAGAGAGTCCCAAACATAAAAATTAAATTTAATGCTTAAAGTTAGTGAATTCCTTAATAAAAAGACAAAAACTTATGAAATATGAGTGATTCTTCCACATTTTCGCTCCAGAAATAAAATATCTAACTATTTTAATAACAACATAGGTTTAATTTTAAAATAGATATCGTAAATTCGTAAACTGAAATTTAAACCTACATTACTATGGCGTTTGATCTGAAAATAATAAAACAAAAGTATGACGAAATGGCTGAGAGAATCAGCCATGCTAAGAAAATAACCGGTACTCCATTAAGCTTAACTGAAAAGATTTTATACTCCCATCTTGATGAAGGTAAGCTTAAATCTGCTTATACCCGCGGGAAAGAATACGTTTACTTTCGCCCCGACCGTGTGGCAATGCAAGACGCCACTGCTCAGATGGCTCTTCTGCAATTTATGCAGGCAGGAAAACCTGAAGCTGCCGTTCCTTCAACCGTTCACTGCGATCATTTAATTCAGGCTAAACTGGGTGCCGCTGCCGATCTGCAGACTGCCAATAAAACAAACAAAGAAGTCTATGATTTTTTATCGAGTGTATCTGCAAAATACGGACTCGGTTTCTGGAAACCAGGAGCTGGTATTATTCATCAGGTAGTGCTCGAAAATTATGCCTTCCCCGGTGGGATGATGATCGGAACCGATTCTCATACTGTAAACGCCGGCGGCCTTGGTATGGTAGCGATTGGTGTTGGAGGTGCCGACGCTGTAGATGTAATGGCAGGAATGCCCTGGGAACTTAAATTTCCTAAACTAATTGGGGTCAAACTGACTGGACGTATGAATGGCTGGACGTCTGCAAAAGACGTTATTCTGAAAGTTGCCGGCATACTTACCGTTAAGGGCGGTACAGGTCATATTGTTGAGTATTTTGGTGAAGGTGCAAATACCATTTCATGTACAGGAAAAGGTACCATTTGCAATATGGGGGCTGAAATTGGAGCAACCACCTCCCTTTTCGGATACGATGAGAAAATGAAATTATATCTCGAGGGTACCGAACGTGCTGATGTTGCCGCTTTAGCCGACAAAATAAAAGATCATCTTACCGGTGACCCTGAAGTATATGCAAATCCTGAAAAATACTTTGATCAGGTTATTGAAATAAATTTATCTGAATTGGAACCTCATATCAATGGTCCGTTTACTCCCGATAAAGCATGGCCAATATCTGAATTTAAAAAGGCTGTGGAAGAAAATGGATTTCCAGAAAAACTTGAAGTCGGATTGATTGGCTCATGCACAAATTCATCCTACGAAGATATTACACGGGCTGCCTCCATAGCTAAACAAGCCAGAGAAAAAAACTTAAAAGTCAAGGCTGAATATACTGTTACTCCCGGATCTGAATTGGTACGTTATACTATTGAAAGGGACGGCCAATTGCAGACTTTTCAGGATATAGGAGGTGTTGTTTTGGCGAATGCCTGCGGGCCTTGCATTGGACAATGGGCCAGACATAATGCGGAAAATCTTCAGGAAAACTCAATCATTACATCTTTTAACCGCAATTTTGCCAAAAGAAATGACGGAAACCCAAAAACACATTCATTTGTTGCAAGTCCTGAAATAGTAACAGCCCTTACTATTGCAGGTTCCCTGAAATTCAATCCACTAACCGATACTCTGATTAATGAGAAGGGTGAAAAAGTAAAATTAGATGAGCCTAAAGGTATTGAACTTCCGGCAAAAGGATTTGCTGTTGAAGATAACGGATATCAGGCTCCTGCGAGCAATGGCTCAGGAATTAAAATTGAAGTTGACAAAAACAGCGACCGATTGCAGCTTTTAGAACCTTTTAAGCCTTGGGAAGGTTCGGATCTTAAAGGACTCAAACTATTTCTAAAGGCAAAGGGTAAATGTACTACCGATCATATTTCAATGGCAGGACCCTGGCTTAAATACAGAGGCCATCTGGAAAATATCTCAAAAAACCTGATGTTAGGTGCAATAAATGCTTTCAACGACAAGGCCAACGAGGTTAAAAACCAGCTTACTGGTGAATATATGAGTGTTTATGATTCGGTTAAGTTATATCGCGATCAAGGACTTTCATCAATTATTATTGGAGATGAGAATTACGGTGAAGGATCATCACGCGAACATGCTGCTATGGAGCCGCGTTTTATGGGTGTGAGAGCCGTAATAGTAAAATCATTCGCCAGAATACATGAAACAAACCTTAAAAAGCAAGGCGTATTGGGTTTAACATTTGTGAATCCAAATGATTATGATAAAATACAGGAGGATGATCAGTTTGACATTATTGGGTTGAAAGACTTTGCTCCGGGTTCTCTCATTAGCCTTGTTACCAATCATAAAGATGGCTCTAAGGATGTGATTGAATTAAAACATACTTATAATGAAGTTCAGATCGCCTGGTTTAGAGCAGGATCTGCATTAAATATGATCAGAGAATCAAATTCTTAATCAACAGCGTCACTGCAATTTGTAGTGTCAACTGATCGAAACACTGAACTTGCACAAGATATCTGATGTGAAGTTCCGATAATATAAACAATATCTTCCGGTTGCAGAATAGTTTTTGCAGCCGGATTTATTATATTCTCATCTCCCCTTCGTATGGCAATAATGGAAACTGAGAATTTTGATTTTAAATTTATTCCCGAAATATTTTTTCCGACTATCTCTGATCCCTCGTCTATTTTTATTGCGGAAATTTCCAGATCAGGAAAATGTAAATTCAAATTTACTTCAATGCCAACTTCTTTTTCAATGGAACGAAACATTTGATAACTGTCGGATCTGAGTTCAGCAATAAATTTATTAATTTCATCTCTGGGTATAAGATATTTAGCAAGTACGCGGGAAAATATTTCAACCGATGTCTCAAACTCCTCCGGAATTACTTCGTTTGCTCCATATTTATAAACATCATCCATATCTTCCAAATGTACAATCCGGGCAATGATATGTGCTTTTGGATTCATTTCCCTCACCAATTCTGTGGCCCGATATACTGTTGTTGAATTTGAGGGTGTAATAACCACAACTTCAGCCGACTCAACTCCACACTGTTTTAAGACTTCCTCATGACTGGCGCTTCCAAAGTAAATCGATTCTCCCTTTTCCTTTTCTTTACGTACTATATCTGGATCGTTCTCTAATATTACATATTGTATTCCAGCCGACTTTGCTGCTTTAGCTACATTATGACCATGCAAACCCATCCCTATTATAACCATATGATTGTTCATTTTCACTTCTTCATTCAGCACAGGAGTTTTTAAACCAAGTCTGACTTTTTCGCCTAATGGCAGGCGTTCAAGTAAAGCAGAGATTCTCGGCCCAAACATAATCATGAAAGGCGTAAGAGCCATTGTAAGAACAGAAATGGTTATAAAAAGCTGGTAAAATTTTTGATCTATTATAGAGTTTTCAGAGCCCAATTTCGCAAGTATAAAAGAAAATTCACCAACCTGACTCAAAGCAATTCCCGCCAATACGGTTGTTCTGAAGGGGAAACCCATAATAAATGCTATCAGTCCTGAAATAAATGTCTTCAAAAATAAAACCACAAATACCACAAGTAAAACGAGCATTGCATTCTCCAGCACAAAACCAATATCGAAGAGCATCCCAATAGAAACAAAAAAGAAACTCATAAAAATATCCCTCAAAGGAATTACATTCCCAAAGGCGTGATGAGAGTAATCCGATTCAGAAATAATGAGTCCTGCAAGAAATGCCCCAAGTGCCAGAGACAGCCCAATGGAAGAAGTAAACAATGCTACCGCAAGTACAAACATTAAAATGGTGAGAAGAAAAAGCTCCTGACTTTTCGTCCGGGCAACCTGATGCAACATCCAAGGAACTAAAAACTTCGAACCCGCATAGGTAAATCCTAATACCACTACCACTTTTAAAACCAGTATCCCAATGTCTTTCCCAATAGAAGAAGAAACCCCTGTAAGCAGAGGAATCAGCAGTATCATAGGAACAATAATAAGATCCTGAAAAATGAGGACTCCAAGTGAGAACCTTCCGTAGGCTTTATTAACTTCAGCACGTTCCTGAAGAACTTTCATAACAACAGCGGTACTGCTCAAAGCAACCAAAAAACCAAAAAAAACAGATTCGGCAGGAGATCTTCCGGCAAGCCTTGCAATTAAAAATGTTAAACCTATAGCCAGAAAAACCTGTAAACTTCCACCTATAAAAACAAGCTTACGACTTTTAATAAGGTTCTTCAATGAAAATTCAATCCCAATGGTGAATAAAAGCAGCACCACCCCTATTTCAGCCAGAATCTCAATTTCACCAGTCGAATCAATCAATCCAAGTCCATGAGGCCCCGCTAAAACTCCCGTAATCAGGAAGCCAATAATGGATGGGATTTTGAGTTTATGAAAAAACCATACCACAAAACTTGCAAGCGCAAAAATTATAACTATGTCCTGTAATAAATGAAATTCTGAATGCATAAGCTTGTTCTTAACTCCTCAAATAATAGTAACGAAATCCTGAGTAGGATTGTTCATATGGTACTCATCTGATTAATTTTTGACGCAATAATAACAAGATTAAGTACCTTTGCTGAAAATACGGATTTTATTCCTATTCACCAAGTGACTTCATAAACTTTTAAATTGAAACAAACACATAAGCATGGCAGAAGAAAGTATTATTGCAGCCTTTGAAACCCTGGGTATATTCCTTCAACAATTTGCTACGGTAAGCACAAAAAAAAATCTGCAACTTACTGAGCTTAACAGATTGTATTACGATACTTTTAAAGAAGCCATTAAAAAAACGGAAATAAGTAATCCCTGGTTTACAGAGGAATCGTTACGTAATAGTTTTTTCGCACTTGGAACTATGCTGGAAAAAGGGAAACTTTATGAATGGATTTCAGCCTATCCAAAGCCTGAATACACAAATAAAGTTAAAAATATAGGCCTCATATCGGCTGGAAACATTCCTTTGGTTGCCTTTCACGACATTTTAGCTGTTTTAATTACCGGACATAATCTGCATTTGAAAATGTCTTCCAAAGACAATATTCTTTTTCCGGAGATTAGAAAAATACTAATTTACCTCTCCGATGATTTTGAGGAGAAAATAAGAATTTACGAAGGGAAACTTGAAAATATTGAAGCAGTAATTGCAACCGGATCTGATAATTCGTCGAGATATTTCGAGTACTATTTTGGAAAATATCCTCATATCATCCGATCAAACAGAAATTCCGTGGCTGTCCTTTCCGGAAATGAAACCAGTAATCAGCTTAAAAAATTAGCCGACGATGTGTTCATGTATTTTGGATTGGGTTGCAGGAATGTTTCTAAAATTTATGTGCCTAAAGATTATGATCCAAGGATTATCCTGGATAATTTTAGTCATTACGACTACTATGGAAATCATACCAAATATGCTAATAATTACGACTATCAGCGGGCCATTCTATTAATTAACATTGTCCCTTTTCTTGATAATGGATTCTTAATTTTCAGGGAAAATAATTCATTAAACTCTCCTCTTGCCTGTTTGCATTACGAATTCTATAATAGTATGGAAGAGCTTAAAATACTGATTGACAGGGATAAAGATAAAATTCAATGCATAGTATCTGATCCTGAATATTATGAAGGTGCAATCGACTTTGGAAATTCACAATATCCTGATCTCAAAGATTTTGCCGATAATGTGGATAGCATTAAATTTTTGCTTAACTTGTATGAAAAATAGATCATGGTATTTAAATTCAGACTAATATCCAATGAAATTAAAGGCTTTCAGAGAGATATTGAGATACTCTCTGATCAAAGTTTTTACAAACTACACTGTATTCTCACTAAGAGCTTCCATTACGACGATTCCCAACTGGCAAGTTTCTTTACTACCGATAAACAGTGGAACAGATTGCATGAAATAACCCTTTTTGATTTTTCAGAAGGAAAATCTGAAGATATAAATCTGATGGATGAATGCATCCTAAAAGATTTTATCTCAACCAAAGGCGAGCATTTATTATATGTGTTCGACTATTTTAATGGAAGGTATATGACTCTCGAACTTATAAGAATTCAGGAAGAAGACAGTCGTAAGACTTATCCTCTTATTTCTCATGCTAAGCTCAGCCCTCCGCCTCAGCTGCTGATTATCGATACTAATTTTGACGATTCCGATTTTGATGAATAAAGTCCTGATTGTTCTCGCCGGCCCTACCGGTGTTGGGAAAACCGATGCCGCCATTGAACTCGCCAGGAAGTTGAAAACGGAAATTATATCGGCCGATTCGAGGCAAATTTATAATGAAATGTGCATAGGAACAGCTGTTCCTGACAGTTCCCAGCTTGAAGCAGTTCCCCATCATTTTATACAAAATAAAAGTATTCATCAGGCTTATAATGCCAGCGACTATGAATTTGAAGTTATCGATCTTCTCAGCAGCTTATTCCAAAAATACGATAAATTAATTCTCGCCGGCGGTTCCGGATTATATATCGATGCTGTAATTAAAGGTATCGATGACCTTCCCAAAATTGACCCTGAGCTGAGATTGCAACTACAAAAGAGAATAGATACTGAGGGCTTGGATGGATTGAGAAGGGAATTAAAAATTCTGGATCCTCTGAGTTATCATTCCATTGATCTTAAAAATCCAAAAAGACTTCAGAAAGCTCTGGAAATCTGCCTGATAACCGGAAAACCCTATTCCGACTTTCTAAAAGGGAATCCCAAAAAGAGGGAATTCTCGGTAAAAAACATTGCATTGAATATGGAAAGGGAGAAATTGTATACACGTATCAACACCAGAGTGATTCATATGATTGAGAAGGGATTGGTTGCAGAGGCTGAAAGCCTTCTGGAATATAAAAATCTTAATCCCCTTAATACCGTCGGTTACAAAGAAATGTTTAAGTATCTGGAAAACGATATCTCGCTTGAAAGAGCCATTGAGCTTATCCAAAACAATAGCCGGAAATACGCACGCAAACAGATTACCTGGTTTAGAAAAGATAATCAGTACAAATGGTTTGAGCCTGAAGAAACGGATAAAATTTTTAGATTTGCAGAAGATGAATGAGGAAATAAAAAGATTCAATATACGAGTGTATGGTATTCTCATCAACCAGAATGAGGAAGTTCTGGTTAGCGACGAATATCTATTGGATACATTTATGACCAAGTTTCCTGGTGGAGGTCTCGAATTTGGGGAAGGACCGGAAGATTGCATAAAGCGTGAGTGTATGGAGGAGTTTGGACAGGAAGTTGAAATTATTAGACATTTTTACACCACCGGATTTTTCCAGAAAGCTTTATTTTTCCCTGATAATCAATTGATAAGTATTTATTATAGAATCAAACTACTTTCCAAGCCAAAATTCGAAATTCAGTCCAAAGCTTTTGCTTTCAGGGAAAAAACAAATGGCCAACAATCATTCAGATGGGTAAAGATTAAAGAATTTGATCCCGGGGAATTAAACTTCCCCATCGATAAAGTGGTATTTGAATTACTAAAAGACTGTTACTTATAATTCATCCGCAAAACCCAGCAGTTTCTCTGCAAAACAATTCCATGAAAAAGATTTTGCCTTAAATAATACATTTTCCTGCATAGAGCGTCTGTCTTTCAGACTAAAAAACTGATCGATTGCAAGTGCAAGTGAATTTTCATTCACCTCAGAAAGAAAACCTGTCTTACCTTCCTCCACAATTTCCGGCAGTCCTCCAACGCGTGTAACTACCATAGGCACACCAAAATGATAGGCAATTTGTGTTACTCCACTCTGGGTAGCCGTTCTGTAAGGCTGAACCACAAGCTCACTTGCCGAAAAGAATAATTTCACCTGATGGTCGGGTATAAAATTCCCAAAAAAGCTAACGCGATCACTAATACCCAATTCTTCCACCAAATCCATATACTCTTCTCTCGAGTCGTAAAATTCACCGGCAACGAGAAGTTTTAACTTTTTATGCTTTAAAAGAGGAAGGGCCCTTAGAAGTATGTCCAATCCCTTATATTTTCTGATAAGTCCGAAAAATAATATATAGCTGGTATTTTCCTCAAGATTCAATCTCGATTTGGCTTCGTGCTCAGGAACCGATTTGCCATAAACATCGTAAACAGGATGAGGTATAACCAAAGTTGGCAGGTTCTTCCTGAAATTAAGAGCATCCTTTTTAACAGAATCGGACAGACTCAATAAGCCATTCACATTTTTCAGGAGTCTGCGCGTAAGAAAGCGGCTACCCGGTTGCTTTTCATGAGGTATAAGATTGTGCGCCAGCAAGATAACTTTTGCAGGTTTATGCTTTAGTTTTCTCAAAAAGTAAATGAGCTGAGGAGCAAAGAATGGCATCCAATAATGGATAATAATGATTTCTGCTTCTTCCCGGATAATGTTCCTGACTGTTTTTCCCCAGGTGAAAAAATTAACCGAATGCAGTTCAGTCTTAATATCAAGATCAGGAGAATTTCCATCGACAACGTATTGGGTCTTCCCTGGAAATAAGAAATCGGGATATTGAAACCGGTAGGAATAATTCGTGACTTTATGACCTTTTTCTTTGAGTTTGAGAGACAGGGTCTCATTGAAAGTTGCAATACCTCCCCGGATTGGGAAGGCAGGTCCTATGTTAAGAATTTTCACGCCTAAGCTTTTATTTCCTCGTCAATAAAATATTGATTTCGTTCTGTGGAACTCCGGGCAACCAATTCACCAATAAAACCGCTTACAAAAAGTTGAGATCCGATGATCATGGCTGCCAGAGAAAGGTAAAAATAAGGACTATCGGTAATAAGTATTGTCTTTATTCCTTTATGCAATAAGTATAATTTTTGTGCCCCAAGCCAAACGGCTGAAAGAAAACCTACAATGAATACAAGGGTTCCAAGCGTTCCAAACATATGCATGGGTCTTTTTCCAAACCGTGAGATAAAAGAAATGGTCATTAAATCAAGAAAACCATTTATAAACCGCTCCAGTCCGAATTTAGTAATCCCATATTTTCGCTCCTGATGTTGCACGACTTTCTCCCCAATTTTTTTAAAACCGGCACGATTGGCTATTACAGGAATGTAACGATGCATTTCACCATAAACCTCAATTGACTTAACCACCTTATTCCTGTATGCCTTTAATCCACAATTAAAATCATGAAGGGCAATCCCTGTTACCTTTCTGGCTGTCCAATTGTATAATTTTGAAGGAATTGTTTTGGAAATTGGGTCGAAACGCTTTTTCTTCCAACCCGATACAATATCAAAGCCCTCTTCCGTAATCATTTTATATAAACCCGGAATTTCATCAGGAGAATCCTGCAAATCAGCATCCATAGTAATAACCACATCACCCAAAGCTTTTTGAAATCCCACATGCAGGGCTGCAGATTTACCGTAATTCTGACGAAATTTTACGCCTTTGATTTCTTTATTCTCAGCAGAAAGTTCATGAATTACCTGCCAGGAATTATCGTTACTACCATCATCGATAAGAAGTATTTCGAAACTTAATTGATTTTCCTGACACACCCTTTTTATCCATGAAACTAACTCCGGCAACGATTCATCCTCATTGAATAAGGGAACTACAACTGAGATATTTATCATTTTTTATTCTACTCCTTCGAATGGATTATTTGATTCTTTTTTTACAATAGCTGCGGCAATGAGACTATATATGAATCCAAAGATGAACATCATTGGAACACCAAAAATCATAGACCAGCCAAAGGTTTTAAATTTTTCACCCCGCTCCAGGGCCTGTTCAATCTGATAATCAGAAAGTCCCCTTCCCATCATTTTTTCTTCTGTAAACGCCTGAACCTGCTCCAATAAATCGGGGCTGATGTAATGAGTATGCAGATAACTAAATGCAGGCATTACAATGGCAAACAAAATGGCAACCAAAGTACCATATCCAAGAGCTTTGGAATAAGAGATTACATTATCGCAACTTTCCTTTCTATAGGCATAAATTACATAGATAAAGCCTAATAATGGAATGAGCATTCCGGCAATTCGGTTGTAGGTTGACAAATACAGACCAGTAATATCAGTTACAATATTATGTAACATCATTACACCCGCAATAATGGCTGCATGCATTAAAACCGATTGCATTTTAGCACTAAACAGATTTTTCATAGTTAAAAAGTTTATGATAAAAGTCTCTTTAAAGCACAAATATACTCGAATTCAGAAAAAATGCACAAACGAAACAATTATTTTTGCTAATAAAATTTTATTGCTACTTTTGCACCAAGGGCAAGTCTTATACGACCAGCTCCCGCTGAATCCCCCCAGGACCGGAAGGTAGCAAGGGTAGGCGGTTGTAGCGGTGCGATATAAGTCGCTTGCCCTTTTTATTTTAACCTTCCTTCAAAGCAATTCTAAAATATATGTCAGATTAATACCAATCGACCGTATATTGACCGATAATTATTACAATCTGAAAGTAAAAAAGAGAAATTTGATATAAATGTTAAGGAATTGTGTTTTTTAGCATATTTTTCTTTTGTAGGTATAGTCTTTGTCCTAACTTTGTTCCGAAAGAAATAGTGAATAAATGAAATTAGTAAACACCATTATAGTCCTTCTCGTCGTTGTCATTCTAAAAATGACAAGCTGAGGGTGGTGTGAATTATAACGAAATAAAAGTTAAGCCATTCTCAAACGAGGATGGCTTTTTTCATAAAGACAAAAAAATGAAGAACAGCCTCAGAAGTCATACAACCACACAGGGAAGAAGAATGGCAGGTGCCAGAAGTTTATGGCGGGCCAATGGGATGAAAGAGGAGCAAATGGGAAAACCCATTATCGCTATAGCTAATTCTTTCACACAATTCGTACCCGGACATACTCATCTGCATAAGATTGGTCAGCAGGTAAAGGCAATTTTTGAAGAAAAAGGATATTTTGCTGCAGAATTCAATACCATTGCTGTTGATGATGGAATTGCTATGGGACACGATGGGATGTTGTATTCTTTACCCTCCCGTGACCTTATTGCTGACAGTATCGAATATATGGTCAACGCTCATCAGGCTGACGCACTTTTTTGTATTAGCAATTGCGATAAAATAACACCGGGCATGTTAATGGCTGCTATGAGACTTAATATCCCCACCATTTTCGTATCTGGAGGCCCAATGGAAGCCGGGAAAATTGACGGTAAATATTACGACTTAATCGATGCCATGGTTATGGCAGCTGATGAAAGTGTAGACGAAAAGAAACTCTCCTTGGTTGAACAAATCGCTTGTCCCACCTGTGGAAGCTGCTCCGGAATGTTCACCGCCAATTCAATGAACTGCCTCAATGAAGCCATTGGATTAGCATTACCCGGGAATGGCACCATTCTGGCCACTCATAAAAACCGGACGAAATTATTTGAGGATGCCGCACAATTCCTAATTGGAAATATCGATAAATATTATTTTGAAGGCGATGACTCTGTATTGCCCCGAACCATCGCCAGTCGTAAAGCTTTTATGAATGCCATGCGTTTGGATATTGCCATGGGAGGATCTACCAATACCGTTTTGCACCTGCTTGCTATTGCTCACGAAGCAAATGTTTTGTTCAATATGAAAGATATTGATGAACTTTCAAGGGCTACCCCTGTTTTATGTAAAGTATCACCAAATTCACATTATCATATCCAGGATGTGAATCGTGCCGGTGGAATTTTAGGCATAATGTCGGAATTAAATAATGCGGGATTAATTGATCCTAATGTACCCAGGGTCGACAACCTTAGCCTTCAGGAAGCGATTAATAAATATAGTATTTTAGATTCTAAACCTTCCCGTGAGGCTGATGAACTCTACCGTTCAGCACCTGGTGGCGGACGTAATCTGGAAATGGGATCACAAGACGCCAAATTTAAAGAATTAGATACCGACAGGGCAAAAGGTTGTATACGAAATAATGAAAATGCCTACAGTAAGGACGGTGGATTAGCCATTCTTTATGGGAATATTGCCAAAAATGGTTGTATCGTAAAAACAGCCGGAGTAAAAGATAATGTTCTGATATTTAGCGGTAAAGCTAAAACCTTTCATTCACAAGACGAAGCCTGTGATGCAATTTTAGGGAACCAGATTAAAGAGGGTGATGTAGTTGTTATTTTATTTGAAGGACCGAAGGGTGGACCGGGAATGCAGGAAATGCTGTATCCAACTTCCTATATAAAAGCCAAAAAACTTGGCGAAAAAACAGCTTTACTTACCGATGGCCGATTTTCTGGCGGGACTTCTGGTTTATCGATCGGACACGTTTCTCCTGAAGCAGCCGATAAGGGCGAGATAGGACTCCTGAGAGATGGAGATATTATTGAAATAAATATTCCCGAACGTACTATCAATGTGAAATTAAGCGATGTTGAATTAAACGAAAGAAGAGTTGAAGAGGAGAAAAAAGGAAAGAATGCATGGAAGCCAAAGCACAGGGAACGGGCTGTTTCTAAAGCTCTTAAGGCTTACGCCAGCATGGTAAGTTCAGCTGATATGGGTGCTGTAAGAATTATTGGGGAATAGTGTGGGGAGTGGGAAGAAAAAAGATAAAAGACAAAAGTTGAAAGGTTAAAGTGGGGTGTGGGAAGAAAAAAGATAAAAGACAAAAGTTGAAAGGTTAAAGTGGGGTGTGGGAAGAAAAAAGATAAAAGACAAAAGTTGAAAGGTTAA